>CAZALL010000001.1:0-22753 GCA_964485955.1 uncultured Treponema sp.
TAAGGTCATTTATTATCTTTCGCTTGAACATAATTATAAACTACACTTTTTCAAGGGAGTTTTCAAGATTATAACACACTTTTTTAAGGGAGTTTTTAGCGATTTACTGCACTTTTTTAAGGGAGTGTAGCAACAAAGATTGTGCATCTTGTATATTAGCACCAAATAAAACTAATGCTTTCTTTAAAGAATATTTTTTTTAATAAATAGAAAAAATCTAACTGATTTTCATTTTCTAAAATTATCCACTTAATACTATCAAGTGCAAAAATTATAATCTTATCTTTAAAATTTACAATTTTCTTAATAGAAGAATAAACTAAAATAAAAATATTTGTATCTATTGTACATTTTCTTATTTCAAAATATAATGGCATGTAATAAATATTTAAGCACATTCTTAGCAAGGAGCTATTTATGGCATTGAAGAAAAGTTATTCTAAAGACAAGACTACATGCAACGTAACATTCACAGTTTCGGCAGAAGCTGCTCACGGTGCAGAAAAGGTAACTATTGCTGGTGATTTTAACAGCTGGAGCAGTACTGAAACTCCTCTCAAAAAAGCAAAGGATGGGTCTTTTTCTGTAAAGATTCCGCTTCAGGCTGGAAAAGAATATCAGTTCCGCTATCTTCTTGACGGAAAACATTGGGAAAATGACTGGGCCGCAGACAAATATATTCCGGCTCCATTCTCTCACACAGATAACTCTGTTGTAATCTGCTAGTAAACTTTGTTTTCTAAACAGGGGACTGTTTTTAGGCAGTCCCTTTTTTTATTTTAAATAGACAGTATTTTATACATGGGACTTTCTCCAGGATGAAGTTCCAGTACATGTTTTTCACAAGGTCTTACTTCACTTGGGTCATGTGTTACATGGAGAATTGTTGTAGTTCCTGTACTGGCAACTGTTTCTATAAGGTCTAAAACTTTCTGCCTGTAATTTTCATCCAGTCCGTGGCAAGGTTCATCTAAAATAAGTATACGAGGTCTTTTTACTGCTGCACGTAAAATTAAAACCGCCCTCTGTTCCCCATAACTTAATGAAGAAAAACTTTCATTTTCTCTTCCGTTAAAGCCAGCTAATTTAAGCCACTGAGCTGCGGTTGCTTTTTCAAAATCAGACGCTTTTTCATAAAGTCCAATTGAATCTTTAAAACCGCTGACTATTACGTTTTCAAGTGTAGTTCCGCCAACCATTCTGTATTCAACATGAAGTCTGTAACTTACTATACCAAGCTGTCTTTTTATATCCCAGATTGACTCCCCTGTACCCCTTCTTTTTCCAAATAGTTTTATATCTTCACGAAAAACCTGCATATTATCGCCTGTAATCAATTCAAGCATTGTTGTTTTTCCTGAACCATTTGGGCCTCTGATAAGCCAGTGTTCACCTTTTTTAAGCGTCCAATTTAAATCTACCAGAACTTTATGATCATCCCAGCCTACATTTACATTTTTAAATTCAATTAAATTTTCAGGTCCTTCCTGCAAATTAATATCCTGAATTATTGCATGACTTTCCTGTCTGATTTTTTCCAAGGCATCAACAAAAGCTTTTTTTTCTGCTTCCCGATTTTTTTCTTTTTCTGCATTACGCTCTTTTAATATTTCTTCATAATTTTTTCTTTCACCGCAATAAGAAATTTTTTTATCTGAAAATTCAATTACCCGATTTATACTATCTGGAATTTCATTAAAGCGTTCCATACTAAGTATTATTTTTGGAAAAGCCTGTGCAGTTGATTCATCTGATAACTGTTTGCCAACAATTGTATTAAAAAATTCAAGCAGTATTTTTCTTGACTGGGCATCAAGACCTGCAAAAGGATCACTTAAAATAAGTAATTTACATCCACTTAAAAGTGCCCTGCACAAAAGAGTGCGCCGTATTTCGCCCGTGGACATATATCTTAAGCCCCGGTCCAATATATTTTCAACTCCGCAAAGTTTTACCTGAGGAAAAGTTTCAAGACGACTAGCTATTGCAGGTAAAGGAGCATTTTTTTTAGAACTTCCGCCAAGTACTTCACAAATAAAAGCCCTTCCTGTACGGCCAGCATCTTCCTTATCCATATATTCACTTTCGTCCCGCTCTCGTTCTTCTTCTATTAAACTGGCTGCAACTTCAAGTGAGACAATTTGTACACTGTCTTTAAATTCAGAAAAATAAAGCGGACTTTTTCCATCTTCTGATATTTTATTTGGAATAATCTTTAACTGCCCCGCTAGTGCCTTAATAAATTCCGCCTTGCCACCACCATTTGGACCTGTAACAAGCCATGCTTCTTTTGAATTCATCATCCAATCAATTTGTGGAATTAAAATCTTTGCATTATTTTCAATCCGACAGTCATTTATTAAAATCAAATTTTTTTCACCCATAAAATTATTCCTTTTGAAAAATTATATTGTTTTACACATTTTCATTCAAATAAAAAATAAACATTAAAATACCACCTATTCCCAAAAAATATTTTTTAAGCCATAATTAAATCATCATGAAAAAGTTCATAACACTTTTATTAATCACATTATTTGTTTCATTAAATCTTACTGCTTATCAGGGAGTAATGTCTGGTCAAAAAAATCTTAAAGTTATCGAAACAGAATTTTTTGATATAATTTTCCCAGAAGAATGCAGTCAGTCTGCGGCAATTTTAGCCACTGAAGGTGACAAAGTTTACATTGAAATTGCAAAACAGTTTCCACTGCCAAACACTTTCAGACTCCCAGTTATCTTAACTCCAGCCCAGGACTCTTTTAATGCCTATTTTACGGCAATTCCTTTTAATCACATTGTAATGTATGACACTACAGCCCCTGCATCTCTTACAGTTTACAAAGACACTTTTTTAGAAGTCTTTAAACATGAATTAACACATGCAATAAATACAAATTATAAAAATAATTTCTGGCATGGACTAAGCACTATTTTTGGCGACTTTTACAGTCCTGCAAATATTGGAGCAACATCAGCAGTTTTTGAAGGAACTGCAGTAAATGTCGAAAGCCAGAAAGGAACTGGAAGACTTAATGACTCTTTTGCCCTTCATCCTGTGAGACAGGCAAAAATTGAAGACGACTTTCCAAACTTTTCAGACATTCAGGTTACAACCGACGTTTACCCTTATGGAAACCAATGCTACATGTTTGGCGGAGTTTTTACACAGTGGCTTATAGAAAAATATGGTAAGGAAAAATTTGCAGAATATTGGTATAGAATTGCCAACTTAAAAAATATTTTTTACTACGAAAGTTTTAAAAAAGTCTACGGCATTCACTTTTACAAAGCATGGCAACAATTTGCACAAGATTTAAAAATACCAGAAGTTTCTTACAATCCAAAAAAATCTACTTTGTTTACAAAACCATTTAAAACAGATAAACGTTCACTTTATAAAAACCTTCGTTCATGCGACAAAGGAATTTATTTTATGGACAATGCAAAAGGTTCAATTTTCTTTGCAGGCAATGACAAAAACAATAGTGGCAGAACAAAAAAAATAATATCTGACATAAGCTTAAGTGAATTTACTTCATCAAAAAATGGCCGCTTTCTTACATTAAGCTGCCTTGATTACAATAAAAAAGTTAGTTCATCAGTTTTAAAAATTTATGATACAGAAAAAAAATCTTTATTTACTGTAGAAAATCCACACTTAAAAAACGGACTTGTATTTTCTTACCAAAATGAATATTACCTTGCGGCAGTAAAATCTTCTTCTCAAAATGCAAGCCTTACAATTTTTAAAATCAATTTTAATAAATACGATAAAATTTTTTCGACAGATTTTATAAAAGAAATTTCGCTTCCCTACCAGGACTTGATTTTTTCATTCACAGACTCTGGCAAAGGAGACATTTATTTTATTTACCGCACAGGCATTAATTCTTACATTGCAAAATACAATCTTAATGAAGAAAATTTTAAATGCCTTCCGCTTCCTTCACAAAATATAAAAATTACAAGTTTAAGCATTCAGTCTTATGACAATGAAAATACTGTAATTTATTTTACATACGCTTCTAAAGATTCACTTCCACGCACTGGTATTTTAACTATAGGGGAAGAAGAAATTACATTTAAACTTCAGTCCAACAACTTTTCTGGAGGAACTTTTACTCCAGTATCTTTCGACGGTAAAAAAATTATTTACGCTGCAAACTTTTATAAAAATAATTCAATCTTTGAAGCAGATGCAGAACTTTTTAATTTTATAGAAGAAAAATTTCCTCTTGAAAACAAAAATATTATAAGTGAATCAGTCAGACAAAATATTGATACTTCTGTTTTAGAAAATGCAAAGAGTTTTAAATCATCAAAATATCTTTTTAAAGGTTCCCTTATTCCTATTTCTACTGCAGCATCTTATTTATATTCTGACAGCGGACTAGAACAGATTCCTTTTATCTACGGATTGTCTTTTGTTTCTTCAAGCCCATGGACAAATCCATATTACATTCTTAGTGCAGGTTACAGTCCCTTAACAAATTCAACAGCTTTATCTTTTTATATAAACGGTGGAACTGATACTTCACTTTTAAACTACACACTTAGTTCCAATGTAGAATTTGATTCTTTAGGTTACAAGCAAACTAATTTCTATACTGCACTTTCTTCAAAATTTTATTTAAACCACATGTTCTATTTCCAGATTGCCGAAACTTTAACTGGCTTCCAGGGACGGCAGTCTATAAAAACTGTTTATCAATCAAACGATATAATTTCTACATCTTCATATTACGGAACAGACAATGTAAATAACCTCTATCTTTTTAACGACTTTGGACTTTCTTTTGGAAACCTTGTAAAAAATGGAATAGGCTACTACCAGAATGCAGGTGTAAATATATCTTCCACGATAAACACAGGATTTTACATGGATATAAATAACAAAGAAAATACAGGCGATTACAAAAATATTTCTTTTGGATTAACATTTGCTCTTCCAAGAATTCTGCCATTTGAAAACCCTCAAAGCCTTGTATTTAATCTTCCATACACTTTGCAGACAAACATTTTCCCAAGCAACCGTTATCTTTGTGCAGCAAAGAGCAAGTTAATTTTATTTTCTGCCCAGATTGATAGGTCAACAAACTATATGCCTGTTTTATTCTTAAACCGCTTTTCAATTTATGCAGAATATGAATCTAAATTAAGATACGAAGATGTAGAAACCTTCTCTCTTTTTGAATATAAAAATGGAATTGGTTCTTCATACAGATATTTAGATACACTTTCTTTAACCTTTGACTTTGCTATGATGCCTGCAGTTACAAGTCTTGCTTCAAACCTGCACTTTGACCTTACAGCCAGTTTTAATTACAGATTTAATCCTGACGATAACGAAAATGAATTTGATATACAAATTTGCGGAATAACAATATACTAAAAAAAATGAAAGAAAAAATTACACTCCACAGCGAAATAATGTATTTTATTGCAATAACCATTCTTGCCTTTGCAGTTGCCCTTGCAGCCAGTACAAACTTAGGTGTTTCCATGATTGTAGCTCCTGCCTACATATTAAGCCTTAAATTTACATTCTTATCTTTTGGTCAATGGGAATACGTTTTTCAAGGCTGCCTTTTTATTTTATTCTGCATCATAATGAGAAAATTTAAACTCTGGTATTTAGGAGCTTTTCTTACCTGTTTAATTTATGGAGCTGTTTTAGATTTATTTAGAAAATTTATTCCGTTTTTAAATCCTTCATCAACTTTAATTTCAAATATGAGTCTTGCCCCACGCATTTTATTTTTTTCTATTGCAATTATCTTAACAGGTACTTCACTTGCAATATTTTTTAGAATCTATCTTTGCCCCCAGGTATATGATTTTTTTGTAAGGGAACTATGCAAAAATTTTAACTTAAACAGAACAATTTTTAAAACTTGCTTTGATGCAACATTTTTTTTAACCGGATGTATTCTTTCTTTATGTTTCTTTAAAAAATTCAATGGTATTGGAATTGGAACTCTTGTTATGACCTTAGTAAACGGAAGTATCATAAATCTTTGCGGAAAAATATTTGATAAATTCTTTGCCTTTAAACCACTCTTTAGTAAATTAGAAAAATTCTTTCAAAAATAAAATGCACGGCTATAAGTACAAAAAGAAAGACTATATTACTTACAGTAAAAACTAAAAAATATTTTAATCCCTGCCCTTCATTTTTCTGTGTAAAAGATTTAAAAGAAATAAGACTTGCCAGAGATGCAACTAAAGTTCCAAGACCGCCAATGTTTACACCTAAAAGAAGATTTTTTATATCACTGGCAAAAGGATAAAGCAAAAGACTTGCTGGAACATTACTTATCAACTGACTAAATAAAATTCCAGAAGCAAATTCATGACCCAAAGTAATTTTTTCAAGCAAAGATTTTACTGCATCTAAATGCGAAATGTTTCCTGTAAAAATAAAAAATGCAACAAATGTTAAAAGCAACATAAAATCAACTTCAAAAAAAACTTTTCTGTCTAAAAAAAGTACAAACAAAAAAACTATTAAGGCAGCAGACCATTTTGGAAGTAAACCTGCAACAGTTAAAAGGCAGTAAAAAAATAAAATTAAGTAAATCGAATTTTTAAATAAATTTTTTTTATCTAAAATACTTTTTTTGTAAGTAAGTGAAAATGTAATTTTTTCATTCCCCAAAAAAATAATACACAGACTAAGCATCAAAAAAGAAGCAACTGTATATGGAAGAAGAATTTTTATAAAAGCAAAAAAAGAAAGAGACATTTTTGAATACAAAAAAATATTCTGCGGATTGCCAACAGGCGTTAACATACTACCAAGGTTTGCTGCAAGAGTCTGTAAAACAATTACAAATATTTTCTTTAAATTAGAAATATCTTTTAAAACAATAAGTGCAAATGGAACAAAGGTTAAAAGTGCTACGTCATTTGTAATAAACATGCTGGAAAAAAAACAGAGCATTACTAAAACAAAAGATAAAGACCTCAATGAATGAAATTTTGAACACAAAAAATTTCCCAGGCTGTCAAAAAGACCTGTCCTACGCCAGCCGCCTGTAAGTGTCATCAATGCAAAAAGCAAAAACAAAGTATTAAAATCTATATAAGAAAAATATTCTTTTGAAAAGGGAACAAAAAATACTGAAATTAAGGCAAATATAAATGTTACGCAGAAAACAATTTCTTTTTTTATCCAGGCGAAAATATTTTTAATCATGCAAAAATTAAAACGTTTTCGCCCTATAAATTCAAGAACAAACTTTAGATTTTTGGCGCACTAAAAATTCTATGCAGTGGCATCTGTGCCAGCGGAATCTGCCATTTTTCGTAAAGTCCGTGAATTTTATACATCTGCACAAAAGAAAAAGACAAATCCGCAACAAGGACAATTACTAATACAGAAGCCAAACCTGTAATAAATTTGGACGAATGTTTATTAAACACTGTCAGAAGAGGAGTAAAACAATATTTCATAAACAAGGTCACTGCAAGAGCAAATGCACAGCTTGTTGGGATTGACGTATATTTTGTTATATGCAGGGGAATTGAATTATAATTCCACCATTCAAAACCGCATATTTTTTCCATAAGAGAGCCCATAATTATTTCACCGGCACTGATAAGAAAAAAACATTCAAGAAAATAAATCCAGAATTTTTTAGGTTTACCAAGAATTATAAAAATACCCACACACGCTATTCCATAACCTAATAAAAATGGAAGATTCATATTGCGGTTGTCCATAAAACCTTTTCTTAAAAGAAGCCAGGCATTTTCTACAACCCAGCCCATAAAAGAAACTGCCACTATCATAAAAAGATAGGCCGAAGGAGAAGCTTTAGTGTTTTTAATTTCATCACTCATAGAAACCTCCGTATAGACATCTGTTACAGTGTTACATTTGTAACACCTTGATAAATTTACAAATTTTGTGTTAATATGTCAATGTTATTTTAAGAAAATCTAAAGGAAATTTTATGGCTAAATCTGTTTCTGTAAAAAGCATTCTTGAATCCCTCATAACTGAGCGAAAAGCCTACAGACTTTCCGGTGCAGAATCAAATAAACTTACAAAAGAATGTCTGCAAAAGGCACTTGTTGTTCTCATGGGTGAAAAACCGTTTGCAAAAATTACGATAACAGAAATTGTTTTCCGTTCAGGAGTTTCGCGCCAGTCCTTTTACCGAAATTACAGTTCAAAAGAAGATGTTTTAAAAGACCTTGCAAAAAATTTTTTTAATACATTCAAATCACTTATTAAAGATAAAAAAAATCAGCCCCAGGTTGAATTCTACAAATCAATTTATTCCTATCTCTTAGATTACAAAAAAGAAATGGTTATAATTTCTAAAGCCCAGTTTAGCCCTTCAGAAGAAAATATTTTTTTAGATGAATTAAAGGACTGCTACACAAATTTAAATACAACTCAATTCTATGCAATTTATTCATTCTTAGGCGGAATTATCAGCGTAATTAAACAGTGGATTCAGCATGGAATGACAGAAAGTGCAGAAGAAATGGCAGAATTATCAGCAAAAATTTTTGGTAGCCAGTATAAACTTGTTTTAGAAACAGTAAATTTGTAATTACTTAAAAAATTACCATTTATTTGAATGTAAAATATCTGTTACGGCAGAACGTATTTTTTTTAAACTCTCTGACCCAGAAAGTGCTTTTTTTTGTACAAATCCAATTTCATAATATCCTAAAGCATTACCCGCACTGTGACAGATAAAGCCTTCTTTGTAAGGACCGTTTTCAAGTACAATCTGCGGAACAAGACCAATTCCAAGACCTAAGGCAGAAAGTGCCATTACAGCTTCATTTCCTTCTGCTTCGGCGACTACATTTGGTTTTACATTTCTACTTTTTATCCAGCTGTTAAATCTATTTCTTGCTATTCCCTGTCTTGGTAAAATTAATGGAACTGAAGAAACAATATCCTGTGGACTTCCTTTAACTTCAACAAAAGGACCGTCAGATGATGCTGCAAAAACAAGCGGACTTGTCCTTACTGGAATACAGTCAAACATTTCGTTGACATTTTCTGGAATTGCCGCAACCGCAAGTTCTGCCCTTCCTTCACGAATTGCACTTAAACTTCCGGCGGGATCTCCTGTTTCTACAGAAAGCTGAATTAAAGGATATTTTTGAGAAAGGCGTTTTATAAATGGTGGCATTATCGTATAGCAGGCAGTAACTGAAGCATAGACATGTAAAGTACCCGATACCAAATCTGAACGTGAAGAAAATTCATTTATAATATTATTGTGTTCATTAAGGCATTTTTCTGCAAAAAGAACAAATTTTCTACCTTCTTTAGTGAGTGCAACTTCCCTATTATTTCTGTCAAAAAGAACTGCTCCGCATTCATCTTCTAAACGGCTAATCATTCTACTTAATGCAGAAGGACTCATGTTTAATTCAGAAGAAGCTTTTGCAAAATGCAATTTCTGACTTAAAACAATAAAAGCCTTTAATTCATAAAAATCCATTTTGCAATTTTAAAAAGAATATTCGGATACGTCAATTTATTTTACATGCTAAATGTTGGCTATAATTAAAAATGTTGACCATAAAAAATTTTTATGTTACTTTTATTTAGAATATTAAAAAAATATTAACATCAGACTGGAGGTAAATATGTGCAGAACTTCAATTTATAACGCACGCAATAATCTCTCAAATTTTGTAAGAATTGCAGAAAGTGGCGAAGTTGTTGAACTTACACGATACGACAAACCAGTTGCTGTAATCATTAGTTATGCAGATTATGAAGAAAAATCTCAAAAAAACGATATAAGCTGGCTTTCAAAATGGCGTGAAGAATACAAAGATGTTCTTAATGATGAAGGAATTCCTCTGTCACCAAAAACCTATATCGACCTAAATAAAGTAATTTTTGAAGAATAATATTTTAAAAAGTGGAGTAAAAAATGAAAAAAGTATATCTTCTTGATACAAATATCATATCTGAATTTTCAAAAAAATGTCCTGATAAAAATGTAATTACTTTATACGAAGCAAGAAAAAATCTTTGTGCAATTTCTGCCATCACCTGGCAGGAACTTATCTATGGATTTGAAAGAATGCCTGAAGGAAAACGTAAGGATTCAATTTTTAATTTTATTGAAAATTTAAGAAATAATATTGAAATAATTCCATATAATGATTATTCAGCCAAAATTTACGGGCAAATTGCAGGTAAATGCTCAAAGGAAGGCAAATCTCTTTCTTACAGTGATACACAGATTGCTTCAAGTGCTATTGCAAATGGCATGGTTCTTGTAACGCATAATGTCCTGGATTTTAAAGAAATTGCAAATCATTCATTTTTGAGTCTGGAAGACTGGTTTTTAGATTAAATACAAATATTCTTGAAGAAATATAATTTTACCTATATACTAAAAATACTGTGTCAACTCTTTATATTGTAGGAACCCCGATTGGCAACCTTGGCGACATTACTTACCGTGCTCTTGAAACATTTAAATCTGTGGATGTAGTTGCGGCTGAAGGTACCCGCCATACAATGGAACTTTTGACACATTTTCAAATCCGTAAACCTATGATAAGTTGCCGTTCGCAAAATGAAGAAATTGCAGCAAAAAAAATCATAGATTTACTTGATGAAGGTAAAAACATTGCTTATGCAAGTGATGCAGGAACTCCTGGAATTAGTGATCCTGGTGCTGTTTTAGCAGGAATTATTAGAAAAGCAGGTCATAATGTAGTTCCAATTCCTGGACCAAGTGCCTTTGCTACTTTGGTAAGTGTTGCAGGTGCCGGTGGAAAAACCCTTATTTTTGAAGGTTTTCTTTCTCCTAAACCTGGCAGAAGACGTTCGCGTCTTAGAGACCTTATGCAAAGCGGTGATGCAGTAGTTTTATATGAAAGTCCGTTTAGAATTGTTAAACTCTTAACGGATATTGCCGATATTGACGGTGAGCGTCGTGTTGTTGTAGGAAGAGAACTTACAAAACTTCACGAAGAAATTACAGATGGAAGTGCAAGAGAAGTCCTTGAAAATTATGCTTCACGAGATAAAATTTTAGGGGAATTTGCAGTTTTTATCTCAGGAATCAATAAAAAATCTAAACTTTCTGAAGAATATACCGATAATTAAGGTATAGAGGCAGGTTAAAATGATGATAGACAAAGTATCTGGAATTAATGCAGTTAACAACATTCAGCAGTCAAAACGCACTGAACCTACACAAAACATCAGAGCCGGCAATGACTCTATCAGTGTATCTGATGAAGCAAAAGCCTTAGCTGATGCCTATTATCTTAACAAGGTAGCAGATGAAACTCCTGACGTTCGCGAAGAACTTATTGAACAGATCAAAGCAAAAATTCAGGATCCTAATTACCTCAGTGCAGATACTATTAGTGCTACAGCTGACCGTATTTTGGCAAGCTACTTCAACTAATTTTAATTCATTATGAATACATTTAAAGACGGAAGTATGCTTCCGTCTTTTTTTGTTTAAGAATAAAGCTTTTTTGGGAGTAAAAATGGCAGATTTAATATTTAAAATTTCACCAAACATAATACTAGGTTCTTACACATCAAGCCGCTTAGGACAATTTGCCAGAGACTATGGCAGCCGGTTTATGGTAATTTTAGATCCAATCCTAAAAGAAATTGGTACTTCTGATAAAATCTTACAGTCTTTAACAGACCGCAAGCTGGATTTTTTTACATTCGATGAAATTCCAAGCGGGTCTGACACTCAGGTAATTACAAATGCTCTCAATTTGGCAAAACAAGCTCATATTCACGGAATAATTGCAATTGGTGGAGGAAAAGCCATTAATGCAGCAAGAGCAGTCTGTACCCTGTACAATGATTCCCATGAAATTTACGACTATATTGATGGTGCTCAGCCAACATGCGCTCCTCTTCCTTTAATCTGCGTACCAACTACAGTACGAGATGCTTTTGTTTTTACAGACAGAATTCCTGTAATTGATGCCCGCTCATCTCAAATTAAACTTTTAAAAACACAAAATGGTCTTTGCCGACTAGTAGTTTTTGACCCTCAGTTAACTGCAACTCTTACAGAAAATCAGACAGCATCTATGTCTATCGAAACACTTTGTATTGCAGTAGAAGCATATTTAAGCCAAAAGTCTACTTTTTTTAGTGACATGATGATTGAAAAGGCAGTTGAACTTCTAGGCTATGCAATGGACGGTTCTCCAAGCCTTACAATTACAACTCCTCAAGAAATTCTATTAAGTCAGGGCGGATGCATGGCATCTCTTGGTTCTGCAGCAAGTTCAATTGGAGGAGCAAGTTTAATTTCTCTTGCAGTAAATGCACGCTACAATATTTCACGCTCACTTACAACTTCAATTCTTTTTCCGCATATAATTGAAGATGCAGCAAAATACAAATCTGACCGTCTGGCAAAACTTTCAAAAATATTAAAAGCATGCCCTCAAGACGCAGAAAATTCAGTAGCAGTTACAGCACTTGCAGAATATGTAAGACAGCACATTGCAAAAGCAAATCTCCCGGCAAGACTAAAAGACCTTTCTGTTTCAATAGAACAGCTTTCTCTTGTAGCAGAAGATGCAGGCTCTCTTGATTTAATGAACTCACTTGCACGCAGCATGACTGCCGATGACTTATTTGACCTTATAAAAGCCGCATATTGATATGATAAATCCATCTAAATTACAAGAACTTGAAGCAGGTCAAAAACGCCGTAAACTAGCACTCACCTTAGGCGAACTTGAAAGAGACATTGCAGGAATCAGTGAAAAAGGAACTGCCTACAATTTTACTTCAATGACCCGTGCGGACTATACAAAAACTATTGTAAACATTGTTCTTAAAGACCCTAAACTTGATCAAAAATCAAAAGAAGAAATTGAACTTTTACTAAATGCAAAAGATTTTGATGAACGCAGAATATGCAATCTTGCAAGAAACGCACTTCTTAGTGCCTTAGGAACATTTCCTGCAGAATGGGATCTTGTAATTGCTCCCCATGCCCAGGAAAAAATCAGTGTAGAAAAAAGAAATTTTTTCCCCGGAGTATGCGTCTATGCAGAAGACATCCGCTCTCCGTTTAATGTAGGTTCCATTTTTAGGACAGCAGAAGCTATGGGATGCGAAAAAGTATATATTTCTCCAGCATGTACAGACCCTTCACAGTCAAAAGCTATAAGAAGTTCAATGGGATGCATAGAAACTTTAGGCTATACAAGATGTTCACTTGACCAGCTACCAAAAGATAAAGCTATTTTTGTTTTAGAAACAGGTGGCACTCCATTAGATGAATTTAAATTTCCAAAAGAAGGTATTGTAATAATTGGTTCAGAAGAACTTGGAGTAAGTCCAGAAGCACTTGAAAAAGCAACTTACGGAAGAGTAAGTATTCCTATGACAGGTCTAAAAGCTTCGCTTAATGTTGGAGTAGCATTTGGAATTTTAATGCAGGCCTGGATTAATTCCCTTAAAAATTAATTCTGCTGTCTTTTAAAAGCTTCTTCAAGGCGGTTAGAAAAAAGCTGCATTTGTTCTTCGCTGGTAATTTTAAATTCCGAAAGAATATTTGAATCTATCTGATAAAATTCAATATCACCGTCAACATAATGTGTCATTAAATCTGCAAGATAAACCAACTTTGTAATTTTTGCAGCACTCTGAGGAGCATTTTCAGGCTGATGATGATAGCGGATTACATTTACAATTACATCTGGGAAATTCCATTTTTCTGCAATAAGTGAACCAATTTCACCATGGTTTGAACCCGCAACAAGTCGTTCAATTAAATCAACTTTTATGCCTTTTTTTACGCAAAGTTCATCAACTTTTTTAATAAGATCAGGATGTGCTGTTTCAAAAATCAATTTTCCCATATCATGCAGAAGACCGCAAACATAACTGTCTTCAACAACAGTTTTTTCTGCAGGCGAAGTACAGAAATTTTTTGCAAGATTATATGAATAAAATGCAACCCTGTAAGAATGAGTCCAGAGTATTTTTTTCTTTTCGTCAGAATCACCATAATTTGTTAGGTTTTCCATAGAACCAATTGAATACAAAAGATTTCTTATTCCACGGATTCCAACCATCTTAACTGCATCACTAATTGAACGGCATGGAGAAGCAAGTGCAAATGCTGCTGAATTTACAAGCTTTAAAAGTTCACCAGTTAAAGCAACATCATTAGAAATATGCATTGCAATGTCTGCCATTTTACTGTCAGGATCATTCAAAAGTCTGTTGATTACTGTAATATTTTCCGGAAATTGAGGAAGTTCATCTATCATGTTCACAAATTCTTTTGAAATAAGTGAAATAGCATTTGTTGTTTCTGCATTAAACGGAAGAATTAAACGCGTAATTGTTTCTTTATTATCGCTTAAGACCTGATAATTTTCTTCTGTAAGACCTATCTTCCTTAACATCAAAATCATGATTATAAGCCCAAGACCAGCCCCTTCTGTTTCATCAAGTATCTGATCCAAAACTTCCTGAATTGAAGTATACTGCTGAGCCCTGCTAAGTTTATCATGAATTCGTTTATATTCAAAAATCGTTAAGGCAACATTATTTCTTACTTCTATTTTAATTTTATTGTTTCTTGCCTGAAGAATAAGTTTTATATAAAGACCTTCTTTTTTCTGCTGAGAAAGATAATACTTTATATTGTTAAGGGTACATTCCTTAAAATCAACCATACCCTTTTCATAATCATTTTTGTCATTTATATTTAATTTTCTGTCTTCAAAAAATACACGTTTTGTATTTGCTTTTTTTGCATTTCCAATCAGTTCCTGTAAACAATAGGTTAAATATTCAACCATATGTTCCTGATTAAGTTCCGTTAAAAAAACTGTAAGCACATCTTTCATATACATTTCCATATCGTGCGGAAGTGTATACGTTACAATCGAAAGCGGAATACCTGCCTGAATGGCCATTTTAATTTTTGACTTGTCAATCGTAATTTTTTGATTTTTTTCCATCTTTTATAAATCCTCTCACGTTTTTATAAAATATCAGTGCTATAATTCTATCATAATTCTTTGATATATAAAAGAATATCTTTCTTATTTAAACAAAATTTCTTTTAAAAATACAGGTGGAAGAAGAAAGTTTTTTTATGTAGAATAAGACTTATGACTCAACAGACAATTGCTCAGCTTTCGGCCCTGCTGCTTTGTATAATTGCAAGTGCCAGAATTTTTTTTATTAAAAAAGTAAAAAAAGATTTTCTCTGTACCCTGCCGTCTATTGCCCTTTTTATTGCAATTGCTCAAATCATTGCATTTGGAATGTCTTCAACACAACACGCTGTTCTTGTAATATGCTTTTTTGTTTTCTTCTGGAACTTTCGTGCCCTGCTGCGTTTTATAGGAAATCTTGTTGTTGATCACTACGGAATTGCCTTTCAGACAGTCAGTATTATAAGTTTAATTTTAAGTGTTTTTTCATTCATTTATATTTTTATAAACAGACCAGTAAAAATTAATGAAGAAAAAAAATTTGAAGTTTCTAAGACAGATACAATTTATTCAGGTAATTTTTCTTACGGATTTATTAAAAAAACTACTCCCTTTACTGCAAACAATGTAAGACTTTCAACTTATTCTCATATAATTCCACAAATACAATCTCCTTCTGTTAGTGACTACATAAAATCTTATCAAAAAGAAAATAATGCCTATAAACTTTTTAAAGAAGCTGAAGAAAAACACAAGGCTCAGGAAAATAATGAAGTCAAAGAAGAACAAACTTCTTCTATAATTAAAAAACTTGATCTTTCTATTTTAAAAGAAAAAGATGAACTAGAAAAAGAAAAAAAGCCAGACCTTTACAAACAGGCCGTTACTTCTGCTGATGAAGAAGCTGTTGCTTTTCAACGTGAAGCACAGGCAAATATTGTAAATACAGGAACTATTTTATTTATTCCAGATAAATGTTCAAAAATAAGTGACTATAATCCAATGCTACTTAAACTTGCACGCGATGGGTATCTTGTTATGGCGGCAGATTTTTACACAAAAGAATTACGCTATTTTAACAATGCCATGGATTCTTATGTTTTTAGAAGTTATAAATTCAGAAAAGATAAATTAAAAAATTCTAATGACTACAAAAAATATACTTCTGACATTGATGCAAAAATTACGCGAGAATACGAAGCCTTAATTCAAATTGCAGGTGTACAGACAGAAGATAAAGTTTATCTTTTAGGTGACGAAACTGCAAAAAATGCCCTTGTTATGACAATGGATAAAAATCCAGCACTTGTTGACGGAATAATTAACATGGCTGACTTTAACGACTACCAGGCAGGATTTGGCTGTATTGAACAGACTGACCCTCTGCTTGCAAAAAAATTTGGTAAAAAAAGAGATAAAACTTTATATCAAAGTGCTCATCTGGCTACTTTAATTGAAAAAATGATTGAGTCGCCTGATGTTGAAATTATTGCTGAACCTGAAAAATTTACACTGGAGTAAAAAATGACACTGAACGAACTTTCCCTTTATTTTAATTCATTTCTGCATATTGAAAATTTTTGTGGAGATCCTTCTCAAAACGGTATTCAAATTGAAAACTCAAACCCTTGTGAAAAACAAATTACAAAAGTTGCCTTTGCCGTTGATGCTGTTGAAGCAACTGCTAAACTTGCTGCCCAGGCCGGTGCACAGCTGCTTTTTACTCACCATGCACTTTTCTGGGATAATCCTACAAAGCTCACAGAATGTATGTACAAAAGAGTAAAACCTTTTTTTGACAACGATATGGCTTTGTATTCATGTCATATTCCCTTGGATGCAAATCCTGTTGTTGGAAATAACGCAGGGCTTGCAGACAGACTTGAACTTACTGACAGAAAAATGTTTAGTGAATGGCGTGGAATGACTGTTGGCGTTGAAGGTTATTTACCAAAAGCACTTTCTTTTGAAGAAGTATGCAAAAAACTTTTTCCGGACGGAGAAAAACCTCTGCACTTATTCCCATTTGGTAAAAAAGAAATTAAAAAAGTCGGCATAATTTCAGGAGGTGCCGGAGGAGATGTTTATGATGCATGGAAAGAAGGCTGTGACTGTTACATTACAGGTGAACTTTCTCATGATACTTTTCATACTATAAAAGAACTTGGAATAAATATGATTGCTGGCGGTCACTACCAGACAGAAACTGTTGGCATAAATCTTGTACGTGCTAAACTGGAAAAAGAAAAAGGTCTTGAAACGGTTTTTATAGACTATCCAACTGGACTTTAGTATAATGGAGCAATTATGGAAACAGAAACAATAGGTGTTGAATTCCGCAAAAAAAACGGAATCTCTAAAAAATTATTACCTCTTATTTTAACTTTTGTAATTATTGTTCTTGATCAGATTACAAAAGCTCTCGTTGTAAAATTTCTTCCTGTAGGCAAACCTCTTGACCTGCTTGGTTCTTTTTTACGTTTTACACATGTTCGTAACAATGCTGTTGCCTTTAGCATGGGTTCTTCACTTCCAGATACTGCAAGATTTATTCTTTTTGCAGTTATTCCGCTTATCGTAATTATTTTAGTATATTTCTTTTACTTTAAAACAAACGATTTTACTTATTTTCAAAGATGGATTGTCTGCGGAATTTTAGGTGGCGGACTTGGAAACCTCATTGATCGCTTCTTCCGTCCCAATGGCGTTGTAGATTTTGTTGACTTTAAGTGGTTTGGTCTTAACACAAAATTAAGCTTCTTTTCGTGGGATCGATTTCCTACATTTAATGTTGCAGATATGGCTGTTGTAATTTGTGCAATTCTTTTAGTTATTTCTTATATTGTCATCTTTGCAAAAGAAAAGAAAAATAAGGCAAAATAATGACTAAAAAGTCTGCAAAAATACTTTTTACAATTCTTTCTTCACTTTTTAATGCTTTTATAAGTCTTTTAACAATCGCTATTTTTTGCCTTTTAGCCTACGTTATAATGAACTTTGGTTTCAAGGTAAAAAATGCATCTGCCTACATGCTGGTCTGGTCAATCTGCTTTGTAGGCGGAATGATTTGTGGGCTTTTTATCTACTTAAAACTAATGAACCTTATCATAAAAAAGACAAAGCTTTCTGAAATCTTAAAATAAAGAGCATCTCTAAAAAATCAATATCCGTCACTCATGCTACGGTTAATGTCACGCTGATAAAGTTCCTGGTAAACAACACTTCTTTTCTTAAGTTCTTCCTTTCTTGCCTGAGGGAATGGCAGAAATCTCCAGAAAATAGCTCTAACTTCTTTACTTAAACGCTGTACACCTTCAGCTTCTTTTGTCATCCACAAAACATAATCTGCAATAAAATATGTTTTTAAATCGCC
This sequence comes from uncultured Treponema sp., assembly GCA_964485955.1. Taxonomy (GTDB): domain Bacteria; phylum Spirochaetota; class Spirochaetia; order Treponematales; family Treponemataceae; genus Treponema_D. The sequence goes on from CAZALL010000001.1 coordinate 18,326, forward strand.
CTTAAGTTTCTGACTGTCAATCCACTGGTAATACTGACCTGTTAAACCTTCTTCCATCCAGTAATAAGATGCCTTTTCCTTTGCAACCTGCCATCTTAAATCTGCGACGGCAGTAAGACAGGCAATCTTTAAATCACGCGGATACATTGGAATTACAATACGTCCACGACTTGTAATTCTGTTCATTCTATCAAAAGGTTCCCAGCAAAAACCTGTATCCCCATAAGTTGGAACCAGTAAAACATAAGGCACAATACGATGAGGAACATTTTTATGTACACGATAAAATACTTCTGGATCTAAAGATTCTATCCAGCTAAGTTCACGAAGTACATTTTCGCGGAATCCTGTAGATTTATCAAAACAATGAAAAAATTCCCTTGTAAAAACAGGAAACTGATTTCCCTGACGACCTACAGTCATTTTTGCCATCTGACGCACAGAACCCATTTCTGTTAAAATATCTTCACGGCCAACATTTGTTACTTCCTGAGTCATTTCACTAGACTTTGCATCAAGACTTAACTGAATGTCTTTTGCTTCCTGATATTCCTTAAGATAATTATTTAATTCCTTATCAATCTTCTGAAGTTGCCTCATCCTTTCTGAAAGTTCTTGAAAAAGATGTTTCTGAACTTCTGTATAAGTCTGTGTATGCGGTTCAAGACCAAAAATCGTCTGATGTTCACATAGTCTGCTTACTCTTTCCCTTACTTCTATTTCTATTAAAGAACGTTCCTGTTCTTTTGCCGTAAGAAGAGCCTCTGCACTCTGTAATTTTCCACTATTTTTACTTTTTAACTGAATTAAATGCTGCTGTTCTGCCTGCGGTCCCTGCTTTTTTGTTGGAGCTTCATCTGTTGCACTTAAAGTAAGGCGACCAGCTGCTATTTCCTTCATCCATTCATCCATATACAAAATTGGTTCATTTGTAATGTTTGTCATTATTGAACGAGAAAAAAAGTCTTTTTGTTCAGGTGTAAAAAGTGACGGAAGAACTACACCAAAACGCATTGCCATTCTCTTACACTTAGGAAGATTAGCATTTGCCATTTTAGGTGCCATAACATTTAAAAAATTCCAATAAGAAGTAATTATCTGCTGGCGAAAAACTGTTCTGTCTTTTGCATCAGTACAATTTAAATATTTTACAAGCAACTGATGTAAACGCTGAGCTGCATCACCTTCACCACTTAAAGTTGTCTTATAATAAGATGGATCATCAAAAACAGGATCCGGCTTTTCTTCAAAAAATTTTTCAATTGGCTTAAAAGTACCTAAAGTTAAATCTACATCCGGAAGATTGCCGTTAGCCTTTGGTTTTTCCTTTTCTTTAAAAAGAGACTGCATCTTTGAATCTTTTTCAAAATGCATCTGTTTTTGCATTTCTTCAATTCTTTTTTCCTGCTTTCTTTCTTCATCAGGAAGACTGTTTTGAGTTTCTTCAAGTAAGGCTGCAATACTAGGGTCTATATCATCAAGATTGTCACTCATGTTGTGCTCCAGTCAATTTTAACTTATTTTTTGTGTTCGATAATTATAACACGGCTGTTTACATACCGCAAGAAATTCACTTAAAGCTTATAGTCTATTTATAGCACTGCCAGCCATTTGCAGTAATTCCTTCAACCCATCTTGCTGCCATAGTTTTTGCACCTTCAAGATCATGATCTTTATAATTACCGCACTCTTTTTCTGTAGTTGCAGGAATTGCCTTATCCCAGACAGCAACCTGTTTTAATACATTTACAAGATGCCCTGCTATTTCTTCTTCACTATGATCGCCCCAGAGTGTAAAATAAAATCCTGTACGGCATCCCATTGGACTTAAATCTATTACACCTTCCATTTCATCACGTATATATTCTGCCATAAGATGTTCCAGTGTATGAATTGTACCTGTTGACATAAACTCTTTATTAGGCTGAGTAAACCTAACATCAAATTTAGTTACAATATCTCCCTTTTGACCTGTTTTTTTTGCTGCAAGTCTTACAAAAGGAGCTTTTACCTTTGTGTGATCCAAATTAAAACTGTCTACATTATATTTTTTTTCTTCCATAAGTTTTCTCCTATAATTTTAGAATTTATCAATCATATTCATAACAAGAGCAGCACTCAAGTCTGCAGCTGTTTTTTCATTAAATTTATAAACTTCTTCATGTCCGTCATCTGCCATATCACTCATACATCTTATAATAAGAAAAGGTACTTTGTTAACATAAGAAGCATGTGCTATTGCGGCCCCTTCCATTTCTACACAAGCAGGATTACAGATTTTCTTAATTTTTTCTTTTATTTCACGGCTACTTATAAATTGATCTCCTGAGGCAATTCTTCCGGCAACCATTTCATGTCCCTTAGCTTCATCCATCTGTGCAAACGTAATTGTTGCTGCATCAAGCATTTTGTCATCTGCCTTAAAATCACTGCATGTCATCTGCGGAATTTCTGTTATTTTATATCCAAATCCACTGGCATCCATATCATGATAAAGTGCATCTGTCGAAACAACAAAATCAAGTACTTTTAAACCTGCTGCCATCGCACCTGCAATTCCTGTGTTAATAATATGACTTACATTATATTCAAGAACAAGTCGCTGTACACAAAGAGCTGCATTTACTTTTCCAACTCCGCTTTTTACTAAAACTGCTTCAACTCCATTTAAAAGACCTGTATAAAAGCAAAGTCCTCCGCCTTCTGTTTTTTTTACTTCTGTTTCACCTTGCAATGGTTTTAAATTATTTTTAAGAATTTCAAGTTCAATATCCATTGCACCTATAATTCCAACTCTCTTAAATTGATTTTTATTATTCATAAAATGCAACTCCTTGCGAAAAACCGCATAATTTTCACTATTTTACAGAAAAAACGACAAAATTTCTTAAAAAATACTAAAAATTCTTCAAAAAATCATTGACATCTTTTCTTTTCCTCTATATATTAAAATTAACAGCAAACAAGAAAAGCTTCCTAAAAACGGGCCACAATTCTTCCTCCTTAGTGTGACCCGTTTATTTTTTTAAAGTAATTAAATATTAATATACACAAATGCTCAATAAATTGATATATTAAAAATCATCTCCCATAAATCATTCTGCAAAAAAGAGGTTCATATGGATTTAACATACATTATTTTTGTTGTTCCCGCACTGCTTTTAAGTTTAATAGCTTCTTCTTTAGTTTCTTCAAGATTTTCAAAATTTGACAAAGTAAAAAGCAAAAAGAACATTACTGGAGCTCAGGCAGCACAACTTCTTTTACAAGCAAATAATATAAATGACGTAAAAATTCAGCATATTGCAGGAAAATTAACAGATAATTACGACCCTACTAAAAAAGTATTAAGTTTAAGTGATTCTACATACTCAAGTAGCTCTATCGCAGCCGTAGGAGTTGCCGCTCACGAAACAGGACACGCAATTCAGCATGCAAGAGGATATGTGCCAATTAAAATACGAAGCCACTTAGTTCCAATTGCAAATATTGGTTCTCAATTTGGTCCTATTCTTATAATGATTGGATTAGGTCTTTTTGCAGGACAAGCAGCTTTATCTTCCTATGCCCCACTTATTGTAAACTTAGGAATAGGCCTTTTTTGCGGTGCTGTTGCATTTTATCTAATAACTCTCCCGGTAGAATTTAATGCATCTTCCCGAGCTTTAAAAATATTAAAATCTTCTAATACATTAGACGATGAAGAATTAAAGGGTGTAAGAAAAGTACTTTCTGCGGCCGCCCTTACATATGTTGGTTCCGCCTTAAATGCTATAGGTAACCTCTTGCGTATACTTGTTCTGTCAAAAAACACACGCCGTCGCAATTATTAAAAATTACTCAAATCATAGTGATATATTTAGTTTTTGACATAGGGCTTCCTGAAGAGTTCTGCTAAAATTAACCTCATAACTCACGAAGTACTAAAACTTTTCTTTCATACGATTTTTCTCTACCATTGCTTATACTTCCAATAGAAAAATCTAAGCCAAAGGCAGCATAATTTAAATCAACTGACTGTGAACTACTCCAATAGTAAGTTGCCTCAAATGAACTTCCGCCAACCTTCGTCAAACTTGTAGAGATTATATCTTTATTCTGGTAAACTCTATACAATTCATCGATAGAAGGCATATACCATTTGCTAGCCAAATCGCCAGAAAGACCAGCACTTGTTCCATAATTTACTGCAAAATTAAATGCAGGATAATTACTTGCTAGAGAGCCATCACTAGTACCTTCTGTATCAATACTTTTTATATAATCCAAGTTATCACTACCATCTGTATCACCTGCAATGTCATAAGAACCAATGTCCCCTAAAACAATTACAGTTATTCCTTCAAAACATGTGTTATAACCACTTGTACCACTTGCTGCCCAAGCCAATCTTGAACTAGACTGCTGTAACCCAAGCATAAACGGTAT
>CAZALL010000001.1:22763-49385 GCA_964485955.1 uncultured Treponema sp.
ATCCCAAAATAACAGAACTACCATTACTATTTATAAATGCCACAACTCCCACCGCTGCATTATTTTCATCAGCTTCATAACTTTCTACTTTATCAACATCAACCTTACTTGCATCCGATAAAATAATATCGCCCACTGCATAACTAGAATATTCCTTTACAGTAAATGTACTTGTTAATTCCTTATTATTACAAGCAATCGTTACTTTATATTCCCCGCTAGCCTCTGGTATACAAAGCGTTACTTCCAGATATTTATTATTTAATAAAGTAACTGTCGCCCCGTTTACAATCGCATTTCCATAAGTTGCATCATCACAAGATACAGTAAAATTATTTGGTATAAGTCCATATCTTGGATTAAAAAAATTCTTTCCAGTTACAACTGCAGTAACATAATTATCTTTTTTACCAGTACCAGCCTCTGGTATTGTAAAACTTGTAAAACTTGGATCACCATAAACAGAGAAAATTGCACTTACATTCTGCAACTCATCATTAACAAAAACTTTTACTGTATAAGAGTCATCTGTAGTCGGCAAGTTTAGTGCAACATCAAAGCTATCTGTACTTTTAGTAAAGTCTTTTGTGTCTACAATTACAGTGTCGCCATACAAAGTACCTTCGCTATTATAAATAGCAAGTTTTATGCTTTCTGCCAGGTCAAAATTTGTTCCGTTAACAGTTGCTGTTGTAGTTTTACCGCTTACCTCATCTAAAAGAAAGCTTGAACTACTAAGACTTACTCTTGTTACCTCCGCAGTGTTAGAAATATTAAATATTGCAACATTAGTTTTTTCTATATATCCGTAAGCTTTTACCCGCACAGTATAATTTGTTCCTTGTGCAGTGGCAGAACTCAATGACGGCAAAGTAAGACTAGCACTTGCTGTGTTATTTTCTTTGTTAACTGTAACGTCATTAAAATCAGTAACATTTCCGCTTTCATCTACAATCTGAATTACAAGTTTTTTATCTTCATCACTGTTATCAATTAAATCAAAATTATAACCACTTACATTTACATCAAAAGCACAACCACCTTCTGTATATAAAAAATGATTTCTGCTTAAAGTAATAGAAGTAATTTTAACAATTTCCTTAACCCGATTTAAAATAATATTTGCATAATTATTTCCGGAACTTAAATTTACTTTTGTTGTTTCTGACTGATAATAAATTTGACCGTCAATTAAAAAATAAATATCAATATTTACAGCAGAATCTGATAAAAGTTCTTCTATATAAAAAATATTATTCTCTTTTAAAGAATCCAAAGTAAGATTCCATGTTTTTTCAATTACAGAATTTCCAGCCCCTTCTCCAAACAAACAAATTTTTAACAAAAAATCATGTCCGTTTTGAACAGAATCATCTGCAATATCTCTTACCAATTTATCCGGCAGTTTTAAGGCCAATGAAGAATCACATTTTCCCTGAGTACAAGAAGTAAAAAATATAGCTAAAAAAATTACTGGCAGAATTAAAAAACGTGTCGACATACTACACAGATTTGATTTGATTTGATTTGATTTGATTTGATTTGATTTGATTTGATCAAGACTGGCCTCTCACATTAACTTTGTCAAGTAGTTTGTTTACAAGGCTAGTCTATAATAAGTTTGCTCTTTATGCAAAGGATAAATAAGGGGGATGCCACTAGAATATAAATTTCTTAAGCCTACCCCTTACATTTATTATTTAACTTCAACAGTCTGCTTTTTTTTCTGCAATAAGAAGAAAATTAAACTTGAAACAGCAAAAACCACACCACTTACTACAGTAATCCAGATAGACAGTGTCTTATTATCAGGAAATCGTAATACTGCAAACTGGTAAACTGTATAAATTCCAAATACTGCAAAAATTAAAAATGCAATTTTGTTTATCACACCAGCAGAAAGTTTATTCTTAAGAAAATGACCTAAAATAACACCTAAAACATCTGCTAAAAAAAGACCTATTGAACAGGCAAGCCATACAACTACTGCAGAACCAATACCTTCATTTGCACCAAATGTTACCGCAGTAAGCTGTGTTTTATCCCCAAGTTCTGCAACAAAAAAAGTACAAAATACTGCAAGAGGAGCAAATTTTAATTTGTTAAGTTTAGCTTTTTCTTCTTCCCCGTCATCTGCCTTAAGTGAAGTAATTGCAAAAAACAAAAATGCCAAAGCCGCAACCAGTTTTACAATCCATTCCCTTCCGGACAAAAGAGAACCAAGTAAACCGCCTGCAAGAACCGCAACTCCATTTAACACTAAAATTGCACATGCAGTACCAATTAAAATGTCCCTTAACTTATACCTTGAAGTAAGACCTAAAAGCATAAGCTGTGTTTTGTCGCCCATTTCTGCAACAAATTCCGTAAGCATAATTCTCAAAAACTGTAGAATCATTTTGTGCCCCTTATTTATTTTGATTACCTAAAATTTCGCTGGTAAAAAAAAAGACTCATGAACAATCAACTCAAAAGAATTAACTGTTCATGAGTCTCGCTGTTTAATGTACTACCGGGTAAAACCATTATGTCGACAGTACAATGCATTTCTGCACCAACTACTCCCTCAGGAAGTGTTTTAAAAATACAAAAAAAATATATGTTAGTGCAAGGTAACTTTTTTAATTCATCAAAATTTATTCAAGATTTGTATACACTGCAAAACCTGTACCGCTAACATAAAATGTATAACCTTCAGGCAAATCATATAATTTATTTCCAAAAAACTGTCATTTATCATCTCTAATTGCCAGTATAAAAAAATAATATATAATAAAGGACAAAGTTACCTCTAAAAATTGCAATTTTTAAAGGCTCCCTAAAATAGTTCTTAAAGAACTGCAGGAAAAAAATGACAGAAGAATTAAAAAATAAATTAATTTTTTTAGCAGACAAATATGAAAACTCAAGCTTTATTACTAACGACCCCTGCCTTTTTACCCATAAATATAAAAATACTACAGATGCGGAACTATCTTCATTTATTGCAGCAAATCTTGCATTTGGACAAAGAAAACAAATTATAAATCATTTGAATAAAATATTTATGCAAATTGAATTAAAAAATAAATCTCCTTCGCAATGGATTTTAACTGAAGAATATAAAAATTTTTTTCCTGATAACAATATGTCTTTTTACAGAATGTTTACAAATCATTCAATGAACCTTATGTTTGATACATTAAAAAAAATTCTTGTAGAAAATAAAAACTTAGGTTCTGCCTGTAAAAAACTTTACCTTAACGCACAAAAAGAAAATTCACCCCTTCATCTTTCACAACTTATCTGTTCTCTTTTTCCAGAAGAATGTAATTTAATTCCACACACAAAAACATCTGCCTGCAAAAGAATGAATTTATTTTTACGCTGGATGGTAAGAGACAATTCTCCTGTGGACTTAGGTTTATGGAAGTGGTTTGACAAAAAAAATTTACTTATTCCTTTAGACATTCACGTACTAAAAGAAAGCGTAAACTTAGGACTAATAAATAAAACCTCAAATGGAAAAATACCTGCTGCTACAATAAAAATTGCCCGCCAACTAACAAATAAAATGTCTAAAATATGGCCAGATGACCCTGTAAAAGCAGATTTTGCCCTTTTTGGCTACGGAATTGACCACAAAAACTAACTAACAAATGTTAACTAACGGTTAATTCTTCCGCTTGAATGACCTGCACAAACGTTTTTTACTTCTTCTACGCTGGCAAGATTCATGTCGCCTTCTATACTATGTTTTAAACATCCGGCAGCTGTCGCAAATTCTACAGCATCCTGAGAAGAATATTTATTTAACAAAGCATAGATTAGAGCTGCAGCAAATGCATCCCCACCGCCATTTCTATCAACTACAAACATTTCATATTCATGACTGTAAAAAAATTTATCTGCATCATAATAAAGGGCAGCCCATTTATTTACATTAGCATTTATTGAAGTTCTTAATGTAACTGCAACCTTTGCATCGTTAAACATTTTACTTAAACTTGAAGCAACATCTTCATAATTTTTTTTAATAATCAAACCGTTTTCTGCATCGCAAGACTTTGCTTCTATTCCAAAAACGTTTTTTGCATCTTCTTCATTAGTAATAATTAAATCAGCATAAGAACAAACTTTGCTCATAACAAGACGGGCTTTTTCTTTTGACCACAATTTACTTCTATAGTTAAGATCAACACTAATTTTAATACCCATCTTTTTTGCAGCAATGCATGAATCTATACAAATTTTTTCAAGACTGTCACTTAATGAAGGTGTTATACCAGTTATGTGGTAGCAATCTGTACCCTTAAAAATCTCTTCCCAGTTATAATCTAAAGGTACAGATGTGGATACAGATGAATTTTTTCTGTCATAAATACACTTCGAACCACGCTGACTGGCACCCTTTTCATTATAATAAATACCCAAGCGTTCACCACCGCGGGCAATAAATTGCGTATTTACACCATATTTTCTTAAATGTAAAAGAGCAGCATCTCCAATATCATTTAAAGGAAGTTTTGTAACGTAATATGAATCAATACCAAAGTGTGCTAAAGAAACTGCAACATTAGCTTCTGCTCCACCAAACGTAGAAGTTAATTTTTCTGCCTGAACAAAACGCAAATATCCTTCTGGCTGAAGGCGGAGCATTATTTCACCAAATGTTACTACTTTCACTTTCTTTCCTTAAAAATAATTTTTATACACGTCCATTATATTCTGCAAATTTTGTATCATGTAGAATAAGGTAACGACTTGCAAAAGAATTAAAATATTCAGCATCATTTAAAAGATGAGAACGTACATTTCTTCTTGAAGTATCTGCATCTTCTATTGTTCCGTCGGCTTTTACAATTTTTGTATTATATTCACGCCAGCCGTTTGCTTCATTGCCACGCGGATAAACTTCCAGTTCATGGTCATCATCCCAAGCAAATTCTTCATTATATTTTTCATCAACTTTACATTTAATTAAAGCAATGCTGTCCCAATTGTTATTAGAAAAAGACTTTCCCTTACCTGCAGTTCTCATTACATAAAGTTGACCTTTTGCATCAGTATCACAGGTAAAATTGCAATTTAAAAAAACAAAACCAGGTTTCTTAGCCAGTGCAAGACTCTTAACAGCGTAAGCATCAAAATCACCACGGTTATCTTTACACAGATTAATCTGACAGTCTTCAAAAAGAACTGTATTTACTTCACCAAAAATTACATCAACATCGCCACTAACATATGACTTTAAAAGCCATGCAGTTCCCCTCAGGGCTAAAGTATTCTGATGACCTATAAAACGCATCCCTTCTGTAAACAAAGTACCGTTATAATTATTCCAGCAAAAAGCTTCTGCAGAATCATTTTCTGTTGAACCTTCCATAATTGTTTTTTCATGCGTATTTATAATTGTAAAATTTCTAAGGGTTACATTTGTAGCTGCACTTCCAATTACAAAAACTGCTCTGTTCTCAAAACCTTTGTGGAATTTTTCACAGTTCTCTGCCTGTATAAGACACTCTTCTGCTTTTACACCCGGAGCACTTTCCATAATCAATGGATTTGAAAGATTATAACTTATTATTTCAGTATAAATACCTGCTTCCAATGTTACATGAATTGGAGTTGTTGAGGAAACTGAACCTGTTTTTACCATCTCACGGAGTTTTTTAAATGCCGCTGTTATTGCTGATGGATTTTTTGATGATACATTTAATTCAAGCATTTGTGATATTCTACCAAATTATTAAATAAACCGCAATTTTTAAAATTAAATTTTTAACTACCTTACGGTCGGAAGTCATCTTCTGTAATCGATATTCCCTCTTTTTTAAGTCTTTCATCACATTCTCTATAATATTTCCTGTAAATTCTGTAAACACCTGTAGATTTTTCTGTAATATAAGGAAATACAAAATTTTTATTACTTAAAGCACCTTTAAAATCATACTTTCCATTAACCTTCCAGCCGTTTAAAAGCCCTATCGAAATTGCATTTTTTGGACAATTAAATGAACAGCATACACACAAAGCACAATTGGAACCTATTTTTATCTGATTTTTTTCCGTAAATGTTATGTTGTGCAAGGGACAGTTTTTTATACAGAGCATACACTTTGAACATTTTTTCATATCAACCTTCATAAAAAGTCCCTGAAAGCGTGCATACCACCACTCAATTCTTACAATGGCACTCCATAAAATTAAGAAAGGATTTTTACAAAGCTTTTCTTTTTTACCGTTAAAAATTTCTTTTACATTTGCACGACACAAGGCTCTTGCATAAGGAACCATTTGTTTTACCATTTCATCCTTATGACGAAAAATCATATTATAAGGCATAACATAATGACGATCTGTATAAACTGCATAATTTTTTTTCTTTAAAATAGAAATCAATTTATGAGAAGAAGCATCATTTGCATGAAGTCCCTCTCCACCGCATTTAAAAATAAATGTATGAGTTCCTTCAACTGCAGGTAATTTTTTTACTAATTTAATCAATGGTTCCGGTGCATTAAATCCATGCAGAGGATAACCAAATCCAATTAAATCTGCATCTTTTGGATCTGGAAAATTATTATACGGATATTCAACCTTATAAATTTCCGTTTCATATTTTTCTGCAAGATATTCCTTATAATATCCTGCAATTTTTAAAGTATTACCTGTCCCGGAAAAAACATAAATCTTGCACTTTTTCATTTTATTTATTCTTCACCAAGCGGATAAACATTATCTTCTTTTTTAGAATGAGTATCGTAATGAACTTGTGCATAAAAAGGTATTTTCTGAGAAAGCTTATCATACTGCCATATTGGTCCTGGAAGACAACATTCCGGACACCAAAAACCAGCTTTAAGAACTGTAAATGGTTTTGCTGTAAATGTATGTCCATTATGACACTTCCATTCAAGTTTTGTCTGTAAATCGCCTTTTTTCATCTTACGACTAAGACACTTTCCAGCACGAAAAGCCGCAGCTTCCTTCATATCTTTAAGCGTAAGTTCTTCATCCTTCTTTTTTTCATCATAGCCATGATTAAGAATATATTTTTTCTTACTTCCACTTTCAAGGAGTTTTTTATAATCAAGAGGCTTTCCTTTTTCATCCTTTCCCTTACATAAAAGAGGATAATTTTCCCAGGTAGAAGGTATTTTTTCAAATTCCTCCCTGCTTCCCCAAAATGCCTTTATTTTTCCTTCATCATTATCATTTATCCACTTCATTGGTGCATTGGAATTTGATAAAAGTCTTTCTATTACAATTTTTCTAAGCAACTTTACCGGAATAATTTTTCCAAATTTAAAATACCAGTCAATTTTTCTCATTCTTTTCCAAAAAGTTTCCAAATCTTCGCTCTGATAATCAAGCCAGTCATTTAAAACATTTTCATCAGTATACCAGACTCCATGAAAATTACGCGGAATATTCCAGTTTGGATTAAAAAAGTCTTCAACCGCTCCACCCATAAGATCAAAACCTGCCTTAAAAGTTTCATAGCCAGTTTCACGACATTTAGGTCCACCAGTGATATTATAATCATTACACCAGAAGCCCTCCAGCTGACCTTTTAAATCTTTTTCTACAAGATGTTCTATCATCAAGCCACTGTCTCTATCTGTAACCCAGTCAAGAGGTCCATTCCATACAGTATGAAACATAAGTCCATCATTTAAATTATTTGTAAGAAAATACTTATGTAAAATACCTGTTTGTCTTAAAACAACCCAGTTTTTTATATTTGACTCAAGAACATAGTGTTCTGCCCTTGCCTTTGAAGCACCATAATAATCATAAGCACTTACCATAACAGGATCTCCCATTCTGGCCCACGGATGTTTTGAATCTCTGTTTCCATAAAGTGCTACTGTAGAAATATGAACAAGTTTTGTTTTTTCAGCCTGTCCACTTTCTTCTATTGAATCTACAATATTTTTTGTTCCAATAAAATTTGATTTATAACACTGCTCTTCATCATGATCTGCTTTTGGCGGAATCATTGCACCGTTATGAATTATATAATCACAATCTTTTACAAAAGATAAAATTATATCTTTATCTTCAAGACTTCCATCTATAACTTCTATCTGATTTTTTCCTTTTCTAAGCAGTGAAGAAATAAATCTTTTTAAATGCCGCTTTTTATAATTTCTGACTAATACTTTAATTTTTGCCTCTGGAAAAGCTTCCATTAAATGCGACAGTACTTCTCCACCCATGGCTCCAGTAACGCCAGTAATTCCAATTGTAATTAAACGCATAATTTCCTCTTCTTTATTTTGTAATTTTTATTTGTACTTATTCAGATAAAAATAGACTTTTCAAGTATAGATTTGATTCTTTTACTTGTCCATAACAGTTCTACCTCCCCATTGTCTTGAATTTTTTCTTTCCCATTCCAAAGTTTTTTCAAAATCTGCCTGGGGTAAACAATTTTTTTCTACACTTAATTGAGTTTCGTATAATCTTTTTAAACATTTACTTTTGTCATTAAAATTAAGCTTTGCTTTTTCAATTGAATCACCTAATATTCTAATTGATTCATCATATATTTTTAAAGGAACAGGAAAAGGATGTCCGTCTTTACCACCGTGTGCAAATGAAAATCTTGCCGGATCAGAAAATCGTGAAGGACTTCCAAAAATTATTTCACTTACCAAAGTAAGCGACTGCAATGTTCTAGGTCCAAGTCCCGGAGTTAAAAGCAAAGATTCAAAATCCTTTACTTCACTTTCATAAGCTGTTGCAAGTACTGCCCCAAGTCTTTTTAAATCAACATCTTCCGCCCTTAATTCATGATGTCGTGGCATATAAAGATTTCTTGAGTTTTCTATTATAATTTCCTGGCTCTTAGGACTATCAAAGAGTTCTCCCTGTACTATAATTGAAGCTGAAGGATTTACAATCTGTCTAACTTCATGCATTATTCTATCCGGACTATCATTTGTTAGTTTTAATATAGATTTTCTTGTATTACAAGCATTTACATCTGTTAAATTTAAAATCTTCCCCTTATTTTCACCAACAACACCTGTATGCGGTTCTTCAACAAACGAGCGTAAGTTAGCAGAACACCAATGGTATCTTCTGGCACTTTTTGTTTCTACATTCATACCCTGCTGAACTACTGCCCAGTCGCCATCTGATGTTAAAATAAAATTATGCTGATAAAGATTAAATCCGTCCTGCAGTGCATTATTATCTACCTTTGCACAAAGGCGACTTGCATTTATAAGAGCAGTCGAATCCATTTTACAGGCATCACCCAAATACTTTAACTGCTCTGGAGTTTGCCTTGAATATTTTCCCCTGCCACCACAAACCGCAATTCCAAGTTCATGAGCACGCGGATTTAAACCACGTTTTAATGCATACATTACGCTTGTTGTAATTCCAGAAGAATGCCAGTCCATTCCCAATACTGCACCAAATGACTGAAACCACAAAGGATCACTTAAGCGGACAAGAACTTCTTTTCTTCCATAATTTAAAATAAGAGATTCAATTATCTGTGTTCCCAAATCCCTCATTCTGTCGGCAAGCCAGTGCGGAACTGTACCATGATGAAGAGGAAGATCTGCATATCCTGTTCGCTTTGGCAATTTATTTTAAACAGCTTGTATCTAATTCAGAAAATCCGCTCACAAGTTCTTTTGTTAAAGCTACAATTTTTGCACGATCCCCTTTTCTCATTCCTTCAACATTCAAAGGCATTACAGGATCATGTAAACTCATGCGTAAAAGAAGCCAACCTTCAATATCTTGTGAATGAAAAGAAATTCTAACGCCTTCAAAATTTTCAGGTAGGTCTAAGCCTTTTGCAAGAGCACGCTTTTTAAATTCTTCAAGAACAGTTTTGCCATAAGCTTTAAAATCTTCTGCCTTAATTTTAAATCGGAACTCTCCTTCCTCACCAGGAGCAGGTAAATTTTCTATAAAACTTTCTATTTTCTTTCCTTGAGTTTTTGCTTTTGCCAATGCAACAACCAGTTTTACTGCCAAAAATGCACCATCATCAAGATAATAATTATCTTTTAAAGCTCCATGTCCCGAAGTTTCCATTGCAAGCGGACTAACAATTCCTTTTTCATTTAATTCCTTGCATTTATCAATTACATTTTTATAACCGCGCATGTAACGATAATGTTTTAGTCCTAATTTTTCTTCAAGGAAGAATGTAAGTCTGTCGCTTGTAACTGAATCAGTAACAATTGTTCCGCCTGGATAATCTTTAGCTAAAATTGCAGAAATCAAAGCTATTATTGCATCTCTATTAACTTCTTTTCCTGAACTAAATACTGCCGACATTCTGTCAACATCTGTATCAAAAATCAGCCCTAAATCTGCCTTATTGTTTACCGTTGCGTTTTGAATTGCCTGCATTGCAGCTTTATTTTCCGGATTTGGAATATGATTTGGAAACATTCCGTCTGGCTCAAGAAATGCTGAACCTCTGGTATCTGCTCCAAGAGGTTTAAGTATTTTATCTACAAAAAATCCTGCATCCCCATTACCAGCATCAACAACAATATGAAGTCCTAAAAGAGGCTTGTCTGCTTCACTTTTACCCAGTTCTTTACAGATTGAATTTTTTAAATGAATTGAATAAAGCGATAATAAATCAAACGTTTCTACTGTCGCATCTTTATTTGCCACATTACATTTTTCTGCTTCAATAAGAATATCTGTTATATCTTCATGTTCAAGACCACCATCTTTGTCAAAAAATTTAAGACCGTTTCTATTAAATGGCAGATGACTTGCAGTAATCATTATTGCACCGTCAAATTTTGTCTGTTCAAAAACTATAGACATAAACATTGCCGGAGTTGTAGCAAGTGAACAATCAACAACTTTTACACCTTTAGAAACAAGACCTGCTACAGCTGCCTTTAAAATATTCGGTCCAGAAATACGTGCATCACGGCCAATGCCTATTTTTAACTGTTCACAAGGAATTTTTGTTTTTTTGGAAAGCCAGATTGCAAAAGCTTGTGCAATTTTATTTGCTGCATCAGGAGTAAGATTTACGTTTTCTCCTTCAACACCTTCTACTGCGATACCACGGATATCGCTTCCATTTTGAAGTTTAATAAGTGAATTTGTCATAAACAAGATTATAGTAATTAAAAACTTTTTTGTCAGTCATTCTAAAATAGATTTTTAAATACTTCTAATTTGATAATAAAGAACTTCTCTAAAAATAAAATTTATTTATGTGAAATATTATACTCAACAGAAGAATCTGTTTTTTCATTATTTTCATTTTTATTAAAACTGTTTGCCGCTACAAGTGCACTGTCTTTTAAAAGCTTTTCAATTTCATCCTGAGTCATAAGATTACTTTCTTCTTTTGTGTAAAAAAGTTCAAAAGGTTTTACGCCAAGTTTTTCTGCCATAACTTCAATAAGTTCAGCAGCAGGCCATGTAGATGCATTTTCAATTCGCGAAAGATGAACACTGCTTATTCCGCAACTTTCTGCAAAATCTTTTTGAGTTATTTTTTTTTCATTACGAATTCTTTTTATATTTTCTGATAAAAGTTTTGCAAGATAAGTGTCCTGTTTCATAATCCAATTTTACATTTGGATTTTCTGGGCTTACATACATTGAGATGTTAAGAAAATAAAGCAAAATTTAACATATCTCTATTACTTTTAAAACTAAACTGCAATTTCTGGCAAACGACCGTTATTTAATTCATTAACAATATTTTTTAAACTCATATCTAAATTTGCATCAATACAACGTTCCACATCCTGACTTTCATAAAGCACAACTTCAGAAGGTTTAAATAATTCATATGGTTTAATTTGAAGTGCTAAAATTATTTTTTCCAGAGTATCCGTTTTTGGCCAAACATTAGACTGCTCTATTGCCCTCATAGTATTTTCATTTACACCGCAAAGTTCTGCAAACTCAAATTGTGTCAATTGTTTTTCTTTTCTAAAGTGCCGGATATTTTCCGCAAGATTTTTTTTTAATCCGCTGTCAGAATTTTTCATAGAATTCCTCTCATACTTTTTTTATCACTTAATCTTATAATATTACAAAAAAAAATTCTTCTCTTCTTCAAAAAAATTTTTAAAATTAAGTTGAATGAATTACAAATTTTTTTTACAAGAATTTTAAATTTCTTTCACTCATAAATTTTTGCATTTCGTTGACTGTTAATAGAAATAAATATATACTTTTCGATACAAATTCTTTGGAGGAATTTTTTCATGAAATATGTTTATTTCTTTGGTAACGGCGACGCAGATGGTTCAGAAGACATGCGCGCAGAACTCGGTGGTAAAGGTGCTAACCTTGCTCAGATGGCTAAAAAACCTTTAAGCCTTCCTGTTCCACCTGGATTCACAATTTCTACTGATGTTTGTCAGGCTTACTACAAATTAGGTAGAAAATATCCTGAAACTCTTGCAGCAGAAGTTGAAAAGTATCTTTCTAAACTCGAAAAGAGTGTTGGTAAGAAACTTGGTGATGAAAAGGATCCACTTCTTGTTTCAGTACGCTCAGGTGCTGCAATTTCTATGCCTGGTATGATGGACACAATCCTCAACCTTGGTCTTAACGACAAATCAGTTTTAGGTCTTGCAAATAAGACACAGAACCCACGCTTTGCATGGGATGCTTACCGCCGCTTTATTCAGATGTACGGTGATGTAGCAATGGGTGTTGACCATGATAAATTTGAAGAAATCATTGATGAAGTAAAGTCACACCGTGGAATTAAACAGGATACAGAACTTACAACAGAAGAACTTCAGGAAATCGTTTCTAAGTATAAGGCAATGTACAAGGCTGCAAGCACAGACCGCAAACCTGCAGGACAGGAATTCCCTCAGGATCCTAAAAAGCAGATGTGGGGTGCAATCGGTGCAGTATTTGGTTCTTGGATGAACCCACGTGCAATTAAATATCGTGAACTTAACAATATTAAAGAAGGTTCACTTAAGGGTACAGCCGTAACAGTTATGGCTATGGTATTCGGTAACAAGGGTGATACTTCTGGTACAGGTGTATGCTTTAGCCGCGATCCTTCAACTGGTGAAAACGTATTCATGGGTGAATATCTTATGAATGCTCAGGGTGAAGACGTAGTTGCAGGTATTCGTACTCCTCAGCCACTTTCTCAGCTTGAAAAAACAAATCCAAAAATCTATGCAGAACTCTGCAAAATCCGTGCCCGCCTTGAAAAGCACTATCATGACATGCAGGATATGGAATTTACTGTTGAAGAAGGCAAGCTCTACATGCTTCAGTGCCGCAACGGTAAAAGAACAGGACCTGCTGCAGTTCGCATGGCTGTTGAAATGGTTGGTGAAAAACTCATCACAAAAGAACAGGCTCTTCTTCGCGTAGAACCAGAACAGTTAAACCAGCTTCTTCTCCCACAGCTTGATCCAAAAGCAGTTAAATCTACAGCTCCAATCGCTGACGGTCTTAACGCTTCTCCAGGTGCTGGATGTGGTCAGATTGTTTTCACAGCTGCAAAAGCTGAAGAATGGGCAGGTAAAGGAAAGAAAGTTGTACTTGTTCGCAAAGAAACATCTCCAGAAGACATTGCTGGTATGGCAGTTGCTCAGGGTATTCTTACATCAACAGGTGGACGTACATCACACGCAGCTGTTGTTGCCCGCGGTATGGGTACAGCTTGTGTATGTGGTTGTGCAGCAGTTACATTCCCTAATGCAACAGAAGTTGTAATCAGCGGAAAGACTTTCAAAGAAGGCGACGATATTACAATCGACGGTTCAACAGGTAAAGTATATGCAGGACTTCTTCCAGTAGTTCCAGCTTCAATTTCTGGTAACCTCGAAACATTCCTTGGATGGGCAGATGAAATCCGCAATGCTTCAGTTCGCAAAACTGCTTCTGGTAAAACAGTTAAAGGCTTTGAAGTTCGTGCTAACGGTGATACTCCACAGAATGCAAAGGATGCATTTAAATTTGGTGCAGCAGGTATTGGTCTTTGCCGTACAGAACATATGTTCTTTGACGAACCAAAACTTACTTCTTTCCAGAAAATGATTGTTTCTGAAACAACAGAAGAAAGAAAAGAAAACCTCAAGAAGATTCTTCCATATCAGGAAAAAGACTTCTATGAAATCATCAAGACAATGGAAGGTCGTCCAGTAACAATCCGTCTTCTCGATCCACCTCTTAATGAATTTATTCAGGCTGAAGATGATGCATCTGCTGCTGCTCTTGCTAAGAAACTTGGCATGGACAAAGAAACAATTAAGGCTAAAGTAACAGCTCTCAACGAACACAACCCAATGCTTGGTCACCGTGGTTGCCGTCTTGCTATTACATATCCAGAAATCTACGAAATGCAGGTTGAAGCTATTGCTCTTGCAACAACAAAACTTGTTAAGGAAAACAAAGCTAAACCTCAGGTTCAGATTATGATTCCTAACGTAGTATCAGTTAATGAAGTTAAACAGATCCGTGCTCAGGCAGAAGAAGTTATTGCTGCAGTAAATAAGAAGAACGGAACAAATTACAAGTTTGAAATCGGTACAATGGTTGAATTCCCACGTGCAGCTCTTACAGCAAACAAACTTGCTGAAGTTGCAGACTTCTTCTCATTTGGTACAAATGACCTTTCTCAGACAACATTCGGTTTCAGCCGCGATGACTACTCTAAATTCATTGGTGCTTACCTCAAACAGAACATTCTTGAAAACGATCCATTTACAACACTTGATCCAGAAGGTCCAGGTGCTCTTATGGAAATTGCAGAAGAAAAAGGACGCTCAGTTAAATCTGACCTCCACCTCGGAATTTGTGGTGAACATGGTGGTGATCCAGCTTCTATTGCAACATGCTACAAGATTGGTCTTAACTATGTATCTTGTTCTCCTTTCCGTGTACCTCTCGCTCGTCTTGCTGGTGCACAGGCAGTAATCAAAGCTAAGGCAGCTGCAAAAGCTCCAGCAAAAAAAGCACCTGCTAAAAAAGCAAGTACAACTAAAAAAACTTCTTCTACTAAGAAAGAAACAGTAAAAAAGGCACCTGCTAAAAAAGCAACTACTGCAAAAAAAGCACCTGCTAAGAAAGCAACTACTGCTAAAAAGGCACCTGCTAAGAAAGCAACTACTGCTAAAAAAGCACCTGCTAAGAAAGCAACTACTGCTAAAAAATCATCAAAGAAATAATTAACATTAAACTGTTAAATTTTATTTGATAACTTAAGGGTCTCTCAAAAGAGAGACCCTTTTTATTTTAAAATGCCTTTTAATGATAAGTTGCAATTCTACTAATTCAGTCCTATAATCTACTAAGGAGTCTGGCATGTTAAAGGATACAGTTTTAATAGACCAAAACAGTAAAGTAAAACTATACGTTCAACTTTTTCAGCAAATAAAAAATGCAATAGAAACTGGAAAAATTAAAGAAGGTTCAAAACTTCCATCTGTAAGAAACTGTGCAGAAGAACTTAACCTTAGCAGAAATACAGTCACAGCCGCTTATAAAATGCTTGAAGAAGAATCATATGCTTTTACAAAACTCAAAAGTGGTTTTATTGCGACAACACCAGCTCATTTTTTATCTGTAAAACAAAAAGATTTTGAGGCCAGTTTAGAAGATAATTCTGTACCCACCGTTGACGAAATATTAAATTCATCAAAAAATACTTTTACTATCTCTAACGAAAATGTTTTATTAAAAAAAACAGATGAATCTAAAGAAGATAAAGCACAAACATCTGTCCTATCTGTATCCAAAACTGTACCTGTATATGACTGTAATTTCCCTGTAAATGATTGGAAAACAGCAGAAAATAATGTATTTAACAATCAAAGCTCTCTTTTAGATTCCCCATCAGATATTTTTGGCGAAAAATCCCTTAGACGAGCTATTTCACTTTTTATCCTTCAATTTAGAAAAGTAAGCTCAACTGCAAATCAAATTGTTATTTCTTCAGGATTAGATATAAGTCTAGTAAACACAATAAAATTTATAATCTCTCTTTCAACTGCACCCAAAACTGAACCCACAGGTAAAGGATTATTGGCTAAATTACTTGAATTAGAAAATAACGGTAGAATTCCAAAAATTGACCTTATTTTTGCAAATTCAAACACAGATTTAAGTTCAAAAATTTTTAATATAATTTCATCATCAAATTTTAAATGTGCCCAGATAAAAACAGACTATGCGCATCTAAATGCAGAAAAATTAAAATCAAATAACACTAAAATTCTTATTATCGAAACAAATACAGGGTTTGAAGAAAATAAAAACATTACTTCATGGCTTGAATCTGACCCCATGCATTACATAATTGAAGTCAATACAAATAAAAAACCAATTATTGAAAATGCCATAAAAGCCTATGACAAAATAAACCGCATTTTTTATATTTCTACACTTTCAAAAATAATTTCTCCTTCTATAAACACTTCTTTTACTGTAATCCCACCAAACCTGATAGAATCTTATAAAAATACATTTGAATTTTTTACAGCCTGTCCTTCAAAACTTGAACAGCTGATTGAAGCAGAGTTTATTTCAACTGGTTTACTGGAAAAAAATCTTACGGGAAAATTATATTAAATGAATGTTCTTATTCTACAGCCACCTCTTCTGCAATTAAACACAGCATATCCAAGCGGAGCATATTTAAAATCTTTTTTTACATCACAAGGTCATAATGCTAAATGGATTGATTTAAATAATAAATTTTTTTATGAAATTTTTTCACCTGATGGACTAAAAAAGTTATTTAAATTATCTGCAGAACAGGCTCTAAAAAAAGCAGAAGATTTTGAAAAAAAAGGAGATTTTATATCTTCTTATAATATAAAAAAATATTTAAGTCAGTCCACAAAATGGATTTCTTACATAAAGACAATTACCGACATTCTTTGCTGTAAAGAAAGTAGTCAGGAAGTTAAACATAATTTTTTATTTAGTCCTTTTGCCCCTCGTGGCGACAGAATGAATAAATATCTTGAAAACTTAGACCATAATCTTACAAGTGACGATGCATTTTCTTTAGCAACATTTGCTATTGCAGATTTAGCTGATTACATTACTATTGCTTTTGATTCAAATTTTTCACTTATACGTTATGCAGAAAGCCTTACTGTAAATGAAACTTCTTTTGATGCAATTACAAAAGCATGCAATTCAAACTTAATTAAATATTTTTACATTCCACTTTTAGAAAAACTTTTTTTAAATAAAAAAATGCCTTTTAACACCGATGAAGAATTTCTTGTTGCAATAAGCATTCCATTCGCCGGGACTTTTACACATGCCCTCGCAACCGGAAAATTTTTTAAGGAAAATTTTAAAAATTGTTTTGTTTCAATGGGTGGCGGTTTTGTAAATACGGAACTTAGAAATTGCAATGAACAAAATTTATTTATGTACACTGATGCTCTTTCATTTGACAGAGGATACGGAAGCTATAAAGAATTTTTTAAAAATAGAAATTCAAATCAAAATCTCTATAAATTAAAAATTTTTACAAAAGAAAAAATTATAGAACAAAAAGATTCTGATCCTCAAACAGAACATTTTGAAAATCAAATAACAATGAATCTTATACCTGATTTTTCCGATATAGATTTTTCCATTTATCCAAGAATGGCTGATGATACAAATCCTATGCATCGTTTGTGGAACGATGGAGCCTGGATAAAAGCATATTTAGCTCATGGCTGTTACTGGCATAAGTGTGCTTTCTGTGATACAAATCTTGATTATATAAAGAATTATAAACTAACAAACGTAAGTAATCTTTATGATGGGCTCTACCGACAGGCGTTAGAACACAAAATATACGGTATTCATTTTGTAGATGAAGCCGCCCCTCCGGTAGCCCTTGTCCAATTTGCCAGAAAAAATATTTATGCGTCTCCTAAACTTTCTTTTTGGGGAAACATACGGTTTGAAAAAACATTTTCCCGGGATATAACGGATTTTCTTTCTGCAGCAGGTCTTATTGGTGTAAGCGGTGGTATAGAAATTGCAACAGGTCAAGGTCTTGATTCAATTAATAAAGGTATAGAAATTGAATCTATTGTTGCAAGCTGCTGTGCATTTAAGGAATCTGGAATTTTAGTTCATGCATATATGATTTACGGTTACTGGAATCAAAATGAACAGGACATAATAAACAGTATGGAAACATTAAGACAGTTTTTTAAAAACGGTCTACTTGATTCGAGTTTCTGGCATAAATTTGTTTTAACAAGAAATTCAACTGTTTACCAGGACTATTTAAAAAATCCAGAAAAATATTCTCTCAAACCAATTGAACCAAAAGAAAAAGCTGTTTTTGCAAATAATGAACTTCATTTTGAAGGTGAAAATAAATTTAATAAATATGGTCCTTCCCTTGATGCAGCACTAGAAGCCTGGATGCATGGTGAAGAATTAAATACACCTGTTGTCAACTGGTTTAATTTTAAAGTCTGTCACCCTACAGTTGATAAAAATTTTATTCTAAAAGCAATTGAAAAATATGAAAAAAATAAAAACAATCGATTTGCAAAAAAACTTAGCGAAGACGAAAAAAAACAATTTGAAACTCTTTTAAAATGCAATTCATTCAATTCAAAAGAAGAAAGAAATATTCTATTTTCTTCTACACAAAAAATTTACTGGCTTGGTGGAAAAATTATCCCTGAAGGCAAAAATAATTCCTGGTTTTATCTAGATGAAAAGATTTCACTTCCTAAAAATGCTCCTCCAGAATCTTACCGCGGAAAAGGACTTTGCATTCTTCCGTTTTAATAGAATTTAACAAAAAATATTTTCTAGACACTGTATAGTGTTTTTGCTAAAATAAACAAAATTATCATATATAAGAGGAAAATATGCCAAAAATTGAAGTTAACGAAAAACTTTTTTTTAATCTTTTAGGAACAAAATACGACTATGATACATTAGAAAAAAAGCTTACTTTTGGAAAAGCCGAGCTTGATGAAAAACCAGATACCAGCCAGAGTGAAGATAAAAGAGTTATTAAAATAGAATTAAATGACACAAATCGCCCGGATCTTTGGAGCACAGGCGGAGTTGCAAGATGTTTACGAGAACATGAAGGCGGAAAGCACAGCGATTATACAAAATTTCTTTCAACAAAAGACAAAATTCTTGACTGCGGAAACCGTTATATTACAGTTGACCCTGAATTAAAAGACATTCGTCCTTATATGGTATCTTTTATTATTTCTGGAAAACCTATTGATGAACCAATGCTTTTAGACATTATTCAAACACAGGAAAAACTCTGCTGGAACTATGGACGTAAAAGAAAAACTATTTCAATGGGCGTTTACCGTTACGAAGATATAAAATGGCCTGCACATTACAAAGCTGTTGATCCAGACAATACAAGTTTTATACCTCTTCAGTGCGATAAGCCTATGACTTGCCGCCAGATTCTTACAGATCACCCTAAAGGAAAAGATTTTGGCTGGATTATCAAAGATATGAAAAAATTCCCTCTTCTAACAGACGATAATAATGAAGTTTTAAGCATGGCTCCTGTAATTAATTCTGCAAATCTTGGACAGGTACAAGTTGGTGATAAAGATCTTATGGTTGAATTAACAGGTACAGATATGGCATGTCTTATGTTAAGTGCAAATATCGTTGCCTGTGATTTTGCAGATGCTGGTTATGAAATTCTTCCGGTAAAAGTTATTCATCCTTATGAAACAGGATTTGGTAAAGAAATTACAGCCCCTTATTATTTTCAGCCAACAACTGACGCCAGACTTTCTGCAATCAATAAACTCTTAGGATGTGATCTTACAGAAAAAGAAGTTTTAGATGCCCTTTACAAAATGGGAAACAAAGTTACTTCAAAACCTGCCCAGACAGATGAAAAATCAAAACAATATCTTAAAGCTAATAAAAATGAAGTTATTTTTACAGTCAGTCCTGCACCTTACCGCAATGACTTCTTACACGAAGTTGATGTAATTGAAGATGTAATGATTGGTCGTGGTCTTAATAGTTTTGAAGCACAAAAACCATCTGATTTTACAATTGGTCGTCTCTCTCCTGTTACTCTATACAGTCGTAAAGCTAAAAATATTATGGCTGGAATGGGTTACCAGGAAATGATTTTTAACTATCTTGGTTCTAAGAAAAATTATATTGATAACATGAATATAGACGGAAAAGATGTTATTGAAATCGCTAACCCAATGAGCGAAAATTATCAGTTTATCCGTCCTTCAATTATTGCATCTTTACTTAATGCCGAAAGTCAGTCTGCAAATGCCGTTTACCCTCACAAAATTTTTGAAGTAGGAAAAATTGCATTTATCTCTCCAGAAGAAAATACTGGAACAAAAACAATTCAAAGCCTTGGTTTTATGACAGCTTCTGGAAATGCAAACTTTAATGAAGCTGCATCAGAAGTAAGTACTCTTCTTTACTATCTTGATCATAAATATGACGTTGCAGAAACAAATGACCCTAGATTTATTCCTGGTCGTCAAGCTGCAATAATGCTTAATGGAAAACAGATAGGTATCTTTGGTGAAGTACATCCACAAGTTCTTGCAAACTGGCAGATATCTGTACCTTGTGTAGCTGGAGAACTTGATCTTGAAAGCCTTATGGGTACAGAAGAAAGCAATAAATCTGCACCTGTAGAAACAAAAGAAACCAAAACAAATACAGTTTCTGCAAAAACAGATTTTGATCCTGTAGAATACTTTAATTCTCATATAGACCTTAGGGTTGCAAAAATTGTAAAGGTAGAAACAAATCCACAGGGAGATAAACTCTATATTGAAACTCTGGATGACGGTTCAGGTACAGAAAGAATTATTCAATCTGGCCTCAGACCTTACCTAAAAGCTGAAGAACTTCTAGGGCAAAATGTTATTATAGCAGCAAATCTGGCACCAAGAAAAATGAAAGGTGTTGAAAGTCGTGGCATGCTTCTTGCTTGTGATTATAATGAAAATGGAGAAGAAAAAGTTGAACTTTTAACAGCACCATGGGCAGCACCAGGAACACCAGTAATTCCTTTAGGGGCAGATCCAAATGCAGAAAAACCAGCAAAAATTGATGCAGATAAATTTTTCAAAGTAGTAATGAAAATTGAAAATCATAAAATGTCTATCAACGGAATTTCTCTTACAGCTGCTGAAAAAGAAATTACAACAATAAAATCAGATAACTGCGAAGTCTGCTAAACAATTTAAAAATTAAATTTATTTCATACCCTGAATTAAATTCAGGGTATTTTTTTTAATAAAAGCATCTTAAAAAAGTAATAGAGTTATGTTAATAATTCAGCTAAAAAATTTACATATCTTTGTATTTATAAATAAATAAATTTTTTATATATTCAGCAAATCGGTATTGTATCTATGATGCTTATCTTTCTTATTTGAACCCAAACCATTCAAATGGAGTATCCTACTGGTATCAAGAAATCAATATCAGGACCCTCTAGTAAGTTTTACGGAGGGTCTACTTTTTATTGAACAAAATCAAAAAAATTCATAAGATAACCCTCATGCAGAAAGAAAATTATCAAAAAAAACTTTTAAATATTCTGTCTACTTTAAAAGACGAAAAACCACGTTTATTACTTCATGCATGCTGTGCTCCCTGTTCATCAAGAGTCCTTGAATTATTGGCAAATAAATTTCAAATTACTATTTTTTACTACAATCCAAATATTTATCCAAAAACAGAATATCAAAGACGTTTAGATGAATTAAAAAAATTTCTTGTAGAATTTCCGCCTTCAATAAAAAATAAAATTTCCATCGTTGAAGAAACCTATAACCCTGAAGATTTTTTTAAAGCAACAAATGTTCAAAACGAAATAGAACTTCAAACAGAAAAAGAAAAAGGTGAACGGTGCAGACGATGTTATCTTTTTAGAATGACAAAAGCTTTTAATTTTGCAAAAGAAAATAATTTTGACTATTTTACAACAACTCTATCTATAAGCCCTTTTAAGGATTCAGAAAAAATTAACACTATAGGTTTTAATCTTGAAAAAAATCTAAATGTGTCTGACAACCTGCATTATCTTCCCGCTGACTTTAAAAAAGATAATGGATTTTTAAGGAGCATAGAACTTAGCAAAGAATTTAATCTTTATCGGCAAGATTACTGTGGTTGCATATTTTCTCTTAAAAATTCTCATAATTGACAATATTTTCTGCTTTCGTAATACTTAAATTATGGAACAGAATACTCTTACAGAAAAAGCAAAAGACATTAGGGATGTAATTCAATACATTCAAAAGTTTAATAATTCTTCTATCGTTATTTATATTGATGACAGATTAATTGAATCTCCTGTATTTAAATCTCATATTAAAGATATCAAAACAATTCATGATGCAGGAATTAAAGTCAGTATTATTCCTGGTGCAAGAAAAAGAATTAATGAAGTTCTTCTAAAATCTAACATCTCATGGACTTTCAAAAATGGCAACAGAATTACATCAGAAGAATCTATACCTCTCATAAAGATGGCAGCTTTTGATGTTTGCAATAAAGTAATGACTGCATTAGCTGGTGAAAAAATTTCTGCAGTGATTGGTAACTGGGTGCGTGCAAGAAGTAAAGGTGTTATAGATGGATTTGATTATGGAACAAATGGCGAAATAGATAAACTAGATTTTGATTCTATTAAAACTGTATTAGATAATAAATTCATTCCAATTTATCCTTGTATAGGATGGAGCATTACTGGTAAACCATATAATATTTCTTCAATGGAACTTGCAAAACAAATTGCAATTTACACAAAAGCTGACAAATTATTTTATCTAATTCCTGATGCAAAAATTACACCAAAAAATTTTATTGTTCCTCAAGAAATACCTCATTCTGAAGAAAACACTATTCCGGCATTAAATCTTAAAGAAGTACAAATTTTAATTGACTCTAACAAACCTTCTGTCATAGAAGAAAATACAGAAAAAATTACAACCGAACATTCGGAAAATTTGTGTAAAAATCAAATAATAGATTTATTAAACACATCAAAAGAAGCGTGTACTTCTGGAGTCTCAAGAATTCATATATTGGACGGTTCAGAAGCAGGAACTCTTCTTTGTGAAATTTTCAGTAACCTCGGCTCCGGAACTATGATTTATTCTAATTCATACGATAATATCAGACAAATGGAAATATCTGATATTTCTTCTGTATTGGATATTATGTCTCCTTATATTGAAAATGGTACTTTACTGCCAAGAAATGAAAACTCTTTAAAAGAACACTTAAAAGAATACTTTGTTTATGAAATAGATGAATCAATAAAAGGCTGTGCTTCTCTTATTAAATATTCAGATAATCAATTTGAAATAGCAGCTGTTGCAGTCGCAGAAAAATATGGTCATATGGGCATAGGTCCAAAAATAGTAAAATATTTAATAGATATTGCTAAAAAACAAAATGCAAAAGATATTTTTATATTAACAACAAAAACTTCAGATTGGTTTGAAAATTTAGGTTTTGAACAAACATCAATAGATTCTATTCCAAATGAAAGAAAAAAAATCTGGTCTCCTACAAGAAATTCTAAAGTTTTAAAATTAAAGTTTTAATGTTTCACGTGAAACTTATCCAAAAGTTTTCCACAGGTTATACAAATATAGAATATATAATTTAAATAATGTTAAGGGCTGAAAATCATTGATAAATAAAGGTTTTCAGTCCTTTTATGTTTTAAGAGTATAAACCTTAAAACTTATCCAAAAGTTTTCCACAGGTTATACTCTTTTTTATAAAAAATGTTTCACGTGAAACTATCAGTTTTAATATCCAAAAATTTTAACTTTAACAGAATACTTAAAAAATTAATAATTAAGATCTCTATATAAAATATATATAATCGTATTAATTTTACCATTAAAACTTTTTATAAAAAGAAAATGTATAATTAACTTTTTAATAATAAAAACATTAAGCTAATTATTTTAAAGACATCTTTCTGTATAAAATAGATTCTTATTCAATTCTTTAAAAACCTTATAAAATAAATTGTTTCACGTGAAACAATTATCTAGTAAATTATAAAATAATAGTTCATAAATTTTTAATTAGTTTATAAAATTAAAATTGATCATCATCTTTTAAAGATTCTATATTTCAAAATATTATTTAAAACAAAACTTATAAGAAATAATTTATTTCATGTAAAAATAATTTTAAAATAAAAAACCGAACAAGTTATTTAACCTGTTCGGTGTCTGATGGGTTTCGTTCTTTAATATCAAAATTCGGGAGTTTTTGACACTAAAGAAAATCTATGGTTGTACAACTTCTACATTCAAAACACGCTGTACATATCCCCTAGCATTAAAATTATATACTACAATTATTGTTTTGTCCATTAAATTTGTTAAAAAACCCTATAATTAGTATAAAATCTTATAATTTCTTATAATACAAGAAATTAACTATTTTCTTGTTCATCTTGAGCAATTCGGTCAATTCCAACAACATAATCTGGCTCTTTTATATCTACAACCTTAACTCCACTAGAACTTCTACTCTGTTTAGAAATATCTTTTGCTTCAACTCTGAGAGAAGTTCCCTGACTTGTAATACACATAATACTGTCATTTTCTTTTACAGTAAGAGCTCCTATTACTTCTCCTTTACCATCAACATTTCCAAAAATTCTTTGACCGCCTGTTCCTCTTCCATGAGCATTAAATTCACTGAAGTCTACCCTCTTACCATATCCGCTTTCAGTAATTACAAGCATTTCTGTTTCTGGTATTACAGGAGTTGCTGCACAAAGTTCATCTCCATCTAAAAGACGCATTCCATTTACACCGCGACTTCCTCTTCCCATTGGACGAACATCTTCTTCTGTTATTCTAAGAGCCTGACCTCTGCGACTTACAAGCATAATTTCAAAATTTCCTGTAGAAAGAACAGTACTTACAAGCCTATCTCCTGCATCAAGTTTTATTGCCTGCATTCCTCTTGATTTTGCATTTCTAAAGTCATTTGTTGGAGTCTTTTTTACAATACCGTTTGCAGTTGCCATAAATAAATATTCAGTATCACTAAAATCTTTTATTCTTTCAGTAATTGTTATTTCTTCATTTGCAGAAACTGCAAGTAAACTCTTTATATGTGAACCACGACTTGTTTTTGAAGCTTCTGGAATTTCATGAACTTTTACCCAATATGCTTTTCCAAGATTTGTAATAAAAATAAGATGTTCATGAGTTGAAGCTATAAACATTTGATTAATATAATCTTCTTCGATAAGTTTAGCAGAAATAGTTCCTTTGCCTCCCCTACCCTGACTTTTATACTGACTGACTGGAACACGTTTTATATAACCAAGTTTAGAAATAAGTATAACAACATCTTCTTCCTTGATTAAATCTTCAACATTTATTTGTTCTACTTCTGAAGCAATAATATCTGTCTTACGATCGTCACCATACTTTTCTGCAAGTTTAAGTGTTTCTTCTTTTATTAAATTAAGAATTTTTGGATGATCATCAAGAAGTCCCTGCAAATAATCAATAAGTGCCTGAAGTTCTTTTATTTCTTTTTGTAAATCTTCAATCTGCAAATGTGTCAGCCTTTTTAGCTGCATATCAACAATTGCCTGTGACTGTTCATCATCAAAATTAAAACGTTTTTCAAGTGCAATTTTAGCTGTTTCTGTTGTTTCACTACCACGAATAATTTTAATAACTTCATCAATATTATTTATGGCAGTAATAAGAGCATCAAGA
This sequence comes from uncultured Treponema sp., assembly GCA_964485955.1. Classification (GTDB taxonomy): domain Bacteria; phylum Spirochaetota; class Spirochaetia; order Treponematales; family Treponemataceae; genus Treponema_D. Next base: position 48,473 of record CAZALL010000001.1, read on the forward strand.
ATATGCATTCTATGTTTTGCAACTTTTAAATCGTAAATAGTACGACGTGTAATTACTTCATCACGATGTTTTACAAAATGAACTATTAAATCTTTAAGTGTAAGAATTTGAGGCTTTAAATAAACTTGAGGAAGAGTTAAATATCCTGGTTCATCAAAACGAGGACTTCCTTCTTTTTCTTGAGGAACAAGAGCTAAATTTATAACACCAAAATTAGACTGTAATTCTGTCTTAGAAAAAAGCTGATTTAATACAATTTTTGTAACTGCACCTTTTTTTAAATCAACAACAAGTCGCATACCTGTTCTGTCTGAAGACTCATCATTTGCTCCAACAATTCCATCTATTTGTTTATCACGTACAAGTTCCTTTATTCTTTTAATAATATTAGTTGTATTAACTCCATAAGGAACTTCTGTAAAAACAATAGATTCTCTTCCATGCTTATCTGTTTCAATTGTAAACTTTGAACGAATTGTAATTTTTCCTCGTCCAGTTTTATAAGCTTTTTTAATTCCTTCGCGTCCATAAATTACACCACCTGTTGGAAAATCAGGTCCTTTAATGTAATTCATAAGAGTATCTATATCAATTTCAGGATTATCAATATAGGCTGCTATAGCAGAAGCAACTTCACGAAGATTGTGGGTTGGCATATTTGTTGCCATACCTACAGCAATTCCAGTAGTTCCGTTACAAAGTAAAAAAGGAAAAGCTCCTGGTAAAACTGAAGGTTCTTTTGTTGTGTCATCAAAGTTTGGAACCATGTCTACTGTATTTTTTGAAATATCAGCAACCATTTCTTCCGTAATCTTTGACATTTTTGCTTCTGTATAACGATATGCGGCTGCAGGGTCACCAGCAATTGTACCAAAGTTTCCCTGAGGAGTTACTGTTGTATAACGCTGAGCAA
>CAZALL010000002.1:0-30058 GCA_964485955.1 uncultured Treponema sp.
AATGATAATCTTTTAACCTTGCTTGATTCTGGTAAAATTGATTATGTTATTTCAACTTCAGCAAAGGGTCGTGATCCTAGGGCTGATTCAGTTAAGATGAGACGTCATGCAGTAGAACGTGATATTCCTTGTCTTACAGCCATTGATACGGCAAACGCAATTGCAAACTGTCTTATGAGTAAATACAGTGCCGAAAATGTTGAACTTGTAGATATCAACTGCCTTCGCGAAACAAAAGAAAAAATTGAATTTAGTAAAATGTCTTCTACAGGAAATGACTTTATAGTAATAAACGGAATGACTGAGACTGTAAATAATCCTGCAGGTCTTGCAGTACGTTTGTGTGACCGCCGCTCAGGTGGAGTAGGGGCTGATTCTCTTGTATTGATAGAAAATTCTTCAAAAGCTGATGCAAAAATGCGCTTCTTTAACATGGATGGAACAGAAGGTTCAATGGCAGGTAACGCAATCCGCTGTGTAGGAAAATATCTTTATGATAACAATATCAATGGAATTCAGACAAAGCACGGTAAAAAAACAGACAATACTGAAACAATTACAATCGAAACTTTAAGCGGAATTAAGTCACTTGTACTTTACAAGCAGAATGGAAAAGTAACTTCTGTAACAGTAGATATGGGGTCTCCTTCTTTTGCACCTCAAAGCCTTCCGACAAGCCTTAAGGTAACTAAAGACAATGCTATTGTGGATGCAGAACTAAAAGTAAATGAAACTAGCTACAAAGTAACATGCCTTGCAGTAGGAAATCCTCATTGTGTTGTATTTAGCAAATTTGTAGATAAAGAAAATCTTGCACAAATAGGACCTCTTTTTGAAAACAATGAAGCTTTCCCTGAGCGTACAAATACAGAATTTGTGCGTGTTGTCGGTCCAAATGAACTTAAAATGAGGACATGGGAACGCGGTAATGGCGAAACTTTAGCTTGTGGAACTGGTGCCTGTGCTGCGGCAATAGCAGCTGTTTTAAATGGATTTTGTCCGCAGAACCAGAATATTACAGTCAATGTGCGTGGCGGAAAACTTATTGTAAAATATACAGGTCAGACGGTTTATCTTACAGGTAATACGGAACTCTGTTACACAGGTCAGGTAGAAATTTAATAGTTTGAGAAAAATACTAAATTTTCTATGGCGTCATGTTGAATTTAAATTTAAAAGACATTCCATGTTTTGGAGTTGCAGGAAATTTTACTGGTCACTTGGAACAGGCAGGAGAAGCAAAAGACTTTCTTAATGTAAAGACAAAAGATTCTCTTGCCCCTAAGGCACTTTTTCCGACATATATTCCAGAGAAAAATGCAATTTATTCAGCTCAAGGTTTAGAAAAAGTACCAGAGTATTTAAAAGTATTTCCTTTTTCTGCAGATAAGATAATTTTTCCACCGGGGCAGGCAAATCTTCAGGCAGAAAGTGAGTGTGCCATAATTGCAGACCTTGACTGGCAGGAAGTTGACGGAAAAAAAACAGCAGTCTCTTTAAAGCCTTTTGCTTTTGGAGCATCAAACGACTGTTCAATCAGAAAAGAAGGTGCAAAAAAAATCAGTGAAAAGAAAAACTGGGGTGCATGTTCAAAAGGACTTTCTAAAAATTTAATAGAGCTTACATCTTTTGACTTAAATTCTAATCTTAATGATTATAGAATTGCATCTTTTTTAGTAAGAGGCAGAGAAATTTTTGATTATAGCGAAGATTCAGCTGTTTCTGATTACACTTACATATACGAAAAATTAAGCTGCTGGATTTTAGAATGCATAAATAAGCAAAAAAATGAAGGACCTGCTGAAAAAATATATGATTATTTAGTTCAGACTGGATTTCCTAAAAAAATAATGATTTCTATTGGTGCTACTCGTTATACGGATTTTGGGGAATATAATTACCTTCAGGATAAAGATATTTCTCATATAGTTTTATACCCGCAGAGTCGTTTTTGTCATGAAGACATAAAAAATATGATTTTAGAAGGAAACTTTTCTTGTAAAGAAATAAGTTTTTTATCGCAAATCATGAAAATTTAAGAATTTTAATAAAATTTTTCTTTTCAAAAACTCCATTTTTCTACTTTACGTGTGCCTTAAAAATTCGTAAAATAAGCGCCTATGGAATTTACAAAAGAACAAATTGACGCACTTTCAGTTAATGAAGTGGATTTAATGAAAAAAATTGCTGAAGAACTTAATATAAGGGTTACTCAGGTTTCAGCAGTTATCAGTTTAATTCAGGAAGACTGTACAATAGCCTTCATAAGCCGTTATCGTAAAGAAAAAACAGGTAACCTTGATGAAGTTCAGGTTCGTGACTGTGATCATCTTTTTAAATCATATAAAAATCTTGAAGAACGCCGTCTTGAAATTGTAAAGGGTGTTTTTGCCCAGGGAAAGCTCACTGATTCCCTTTACCAGGCAATAATGTCAGCTTCAAGTCTTACAGCCCTTGAAGATTTGTGGGCTCCATTTAAGAAAAAGAAGAAGACTCGCGGTATGGTAGCTGCAGAAAAAGGTCTTGAACCTTTAGCTGATGCCATGCTTACAATGGATGATGCAGCTGTCGAAAAAGAAGCAGAAAAATATATTAAGACAGACAATGAAGATCCTGCTTTAAATGTAGAAAGCGTTACAGATGCCCTTAATGGAGCAAAAGACATTCTTGCAGAAAGAGTGAGCCAGGATACAGAAAACCGCACCGCTATTCATGATCTTTACATGGCAGAAGGAAATATTAAAACAAAAGGTATTGTTCCAGAAGGTCAGAGTGAAGAACAAGCTATGAAAACTTCAACATACCAGATGTACTGGGATTATACAGAACCTCTTAATCAGGTAAAGCCTCATCGTATTCTTGCAATTAATCGTGCTGAACGTGAAGGTGCTCTTGAAGTAACAATTGATGTTGATGTTGACGCAGCTGTAAAAGAAATTCAGAAAAAAGCAAAATGCGTAAATAAATATCATACAGATGCAGTTGAAGACGGTGTTGTAAGACTTCTTTCGCCAGCAGTTATACGTGAAATCCGTTCAAACGAAGCAGACGAAGCTGATGATCACGGAATAGGAATCTTTAGTGAAAACTTAAAAAATCTTCTTATGACTCAGCCAATAAAAGGTAGCCGTGTACTTGGTGTTGACCCTGGATACCGCAATGGAACAAAGTGTGCCGCTCTTGATGAAACTGGTAAATATTTAGGTTTCTTTAAGATTTTCCAGGAACAGGATCCAGAAGGTGCTTATAAGGCAATTAACGATGCCATTGATAAATACGACATACAGGTTCTTGCTGTAGGTAACGGAACTGGTTCTCAGGAAGTACAGGCAATTGTTTCTAAAGTAATAAGCGAAAATTATTCAGATGCAGATGTAAAATACACTGTTGTAGACGAATCAGGTGCATCTGTTTATTCTGCAAGTCCGGTTGCCACAGAAGAATTTCCAGATCTTGATGTAATGGTTCGCGGAGCAATTTCAATGGGCCGTCGTTTGCAGGATCCTCTGGCAGAACTTGTAAAAATTGATCCTAAGGCAATTGGAGTTGGACTTTACCAGCATGATGTAAACCAGAAAAAACTTGCAGACCAGCTTGATGAAGTTGTAGGCTCTGTAGTAAATAATGTAGGTGTAAATTTAAACACTGCATCTTACATGCTTTTAAAATATGTTTCAGGTATCAATGTTTCTACTGCAAAAAAAATTGTAGCTTACCGCGACAAAAACGGTAAAATCATGAGCCGTGAAGAACTTAAAAAAGTACCTGGTCTTGGTCCTAAGACTTTTGAACAGTGTGCAGGATTCTTAAAAATTGCAGAAAGTTCAGATCCTCTGGATAATACATGGGTTCATCCAGAAAATTATGAAGTTGCCCGCGAAGTACTTCCTTTAGTAAAAGACGGCAAAAAAATTGATGAAAAAACAAAAAAATCCCTCGCAGAAAAATATAATATCGGCGAAACAACACTTTCTGACATTATCGATGAACTTCAAAAACCAAACCGTGACCCTCGTGACGGATATCCTGCTCCAATCATGCAGAAGGGTGTAGTTCAGTTTGAAGATCTTAAGGTTGGAATGAAGGTTACAGGCAAAATCAAAAACGTTGTAGACTTTGGTGCTTTTGTAGATATTGGTCTTCACGAAACAGGTCTTATTCACGTTTCTGAATTAAGTGATAATTTTGTTTCTGATCCTATGGAAGTTGTAAAAGTAGGGGACATTTTTGAATTTACAATCATTTCTCTGGATAAAGACAGAAGAAGAATAAGTCTTTCACTTAAAAGTGATGCCGCAAACCGTGCAAGTTCAGATGCTGCTTCTACAGTAAAACCTGGAGCCAAAAAAGTGGTTGTAGTAAAAAAGGCTTCTGCTACTTCAAAATCCGCTGTAAAAGGTTCAGAAAAAAGTAGGGTCCCTGGACAACGCCAGAATTTTGGAAGTGATGACGGAATGAGTTACAATCCATTTGCAATTCTTCTTAAGGATAGAAAATAAATAAAGGATTTCCTAAAAATCATATAAACAATGGGTGGGTGGCACAGTTCGAAAGGGCTGTGCCTTTTTTTTTACATATTTTAAAAATTTGTGCTATAATTTCCCCATGATAAAGAAAATAAAAAAAATTACGACTTATATATGTGCCTATGCTTTTATTATTACAGGTATTGTCTTTTCATTAAAATCAACAGTATGGAAGTCAGATACGTCACTTTATTCTACAAGCGGAATTACAAAGGTAGACAAAGACTGGAGTTTTTATTCAAACGAAGCTAACAGTCATTTTAAAAATTTAACTTTAACCAGAATGTTTACAGCAGAAGAAATAAATTCTTACATGCATAAAGATGAAAGTAATTTGCCACCGTGTCTTTTTTTTGTAACAAAAAATCAGTCTGTACGCGTATTTACAGAAACAGCAGAAGGTAAAAGACAGGTTTACTCTTTTGGAAATAACGGCAGACTGTATGCTGGCTCTCAAAGTGGACCTGCAGTACATTTTGTATTACTGGAGGATGCAAAAGGTCAGAACTGTAAGGTATCTGTAATGCTCTCTCCTTCTTTTAATACGGCAAATTATAAATGGAATAACTTTTTTACTGCAACATTTAGGCATTATATTCCGGATTTTTATGTAGGTTCACAGACACGTTGTATAAGTACATTTAAAAATTATTTAAGAATTCAGTCTATACCATCTGTAGTAACATTTATGCTTTCGCTTTCAGGACTTTTAATTTTTATTGTCCTTTACTTCAGACGTAAAGAAAAAAATATGGGCTTTTTAGGCTGGTCGGCATTGTGTTTCTTTTTAAGTTTAGGAACATATATGTCAAGTTTGTGTGCCCTTTATCATTTTGGAAATACGTTCTTAAGATATTTTTTAACGGTTATTTATATAGCTGCCTGTCCAAAAGTAATAGTTTATTTTATGCATGGTCGTAACATGCTTTTTTACAGCGAAAAAGTAGGCAGTGCATTTAGCAAACTTTCAAATGTAAATATATTTTTAGTGTGTATTGCTGCATTTATAAAATTTATTCCTTTTAGTGCAGTATGCTTTTTTATTGATACAGAATTTTTATTTTTTCTTATATATGTAGCCTATGCCATAACCAAGGAAGTTTGTACTGTAAAACAGGGTGTTTCCCTTATGGACGTAACAATGTTAATTGCCTGTGCTACTGTATTTATTGATGTACTAAGACACTTTTTACCTATTCAGACTATATGGGATTTTGCCTGCATGTCATACGGAACACTTCAGATGGCATTCTTTGCAGGTATTTCCATTGCCCTTGAATATTTTGAATCAACGATTTTAACTGAACGTTCAAAAATAAAAAAAGAAGTTATGTTTACAGACAGGTTATGTGGCTGCGGAAGTGAGGCAAGTTTTTGGCTTCAGTTTAAAAAAACGCCTGAACTTTTTACAGACAAATATTTAAGTTTTATAAATGTTTCTAATTTTATAACTATCTGTACAAAATATTCTTATGCAGAAGGAGAATCTGCTATAAGTCAGGTTTATCAGCAACTTGAAATATGTTTCCCTGGAGCTGAAATTTACCGCTTTTACGGGGCACGCTTTTGGATTTATTTTACAAAAGAGCAGTATGTTAATTACGAACAGAAAATCAGAAAGATTATAGTGCATTTTGAAAACCTTGCACTTGATGATTCTGACCGTAAAATCGAAATTGACGAATATCATGTTTTTGTTCCAAAAGAAAAAGCAAAAGATATTTATACAAAACTTTTTAATACTTCAGTTGTAAAGGATTTTAATTTTGAAGCAGTTAAACGATAATGTAATTTCTCTTACAGAAGATATCAGTTATATTCCTGGAACTGTAAATCCAATTTCAAGCGATGTAGTTTTTATAAAATGTGAAAACTCAACATTTATTTTTGATACAGGTCTTACCAAAGAAAGTGCTTTAGCCATAAATAAAATTGAAGGAATAAAAAATATTGTAATTTCTCATTTTCATGGTGACCATATTTTAAATTTAAGAAGAGTAAAATACGACAATCTTTATCTTTCAAGTCACACAAAAAAATATACTTTTAAAGGCAGTGTAATCAGTGAAAAAACAGAACTTGCTCCAGGTCTTTTTGTTTTACCTTTACCTTCAAGCCATGCAAAAGGTTCACTTATTTTAACATATGGTGACTATGCTTTTATGGGAGACGGAACTTACTGTACATATAAAAAGTTTCATCATGTTTATAATAAAAATCTGCTTTGTGATATGATACTTGTGATGAAAAATCTGAATGTAAAATATTTTTGTTTAAGTCATGATAAAAATTTTGTTCAAAAAAAAGAAGATGTAATTAAAATATATGAAGACATCTATGCAAGAAAAGTTGATGATAATTCTTACATTAATGTGGATGATTTTTTTAAAGCTGACGGCAGCGTAAACGATAAAGGGTTTGGGCTGTGAGATTTTATAAATTAAAAACAAAACTTGCTATGTACTTTGCCGGTTTTTTTATTATGACTTTAGGCATAGCACTTTCTGTAAAATCAAATTTAGGAGTATCGCCTGTAAGTTCAATTCCATACGCAATGACTTGTATCTGGGGAATTGAAATGGGACTTGCGACAATTATTTTTCATGTAATTTTAGTATTAATGCAGATTCTTATACTTAGAAAAAAATATAAAGTAATCAATTTGCTTCAGATACCAGTTGGTGTTGTTTTTGGATTTTTTACAACTTTCTGCAATTACCTTATGTCTTTTGCACCTTCACCACAAAATCTTGCAGTAAGAATAGTCATGCTTCTTTTAAGTACATTTTTTGTTGCCTTTGGAATATTTCTTTATGTGCCAACAGCATTGACTCCCTTAGCAGGAGAAGGAACAATGCTTGCTGTAAGCCAGGTAAGCGGAATAAAATTTTCTACAGTAAAAATTATTTTTGATATTTCAATGGTTTTAATATCTCTTGTTCTATGTCTTGTTTTTATTCATTCAATGGGGTCAGTTGGAATTGGAACAATTATAGCTGCAGTCCTTGTAGGGCTTGAACTTAAGTTGATTACAAAAGTGCTTGGCCCTATCCGCAATAAAATTTTAGATTAAGAATTTTTAAATTTAGTATGAGATTTTTATTCTGCACATAAATCTTTTATAACTTCACTGGCAATTATAAGTCCTGCAACTGAAGGTGTAAAAGCATTGCTTCCTGGTACTCTTTTTTTTACAGTGTCTGTTTCTTCTTTATCATTAGTTTCTTTTTGCCGGCTGATTATTTTTTCTGTAGAATAAAGACACTTAACTTCTTTTATTCCTCTTTTTTTTAGTTCACTTCTCATAACTCGGGCAAGTGGACATACTGAAGTTTTTGAAATGTCTGCAACTTGAAAAAGCGTTGGGTCAATTTTGTTTCCAGCCCCCATACAACTGATTATATTTTTACCACACTCTTTTGCTCTTTTTATGATTTCAATTTTTCCGCTTACGGTATCTATGCAGTCAATAATGTAGTCATAAGGCAAAAAGTCTATTTTATCTGCATTTTGAGGAGTATAAAAAATTTTATATTTAATTACTTTGCAAGCTGGATTTATGTCATGTATTCTTTCTTCGGCAACATCAACTTTATACTTATCTACTGTTGAATGAAGGGCATAGAGCTGCCTGTTTATATTTGAAAGACATATTTTATCACTGTCAACAAGTCCAATTGTTCCTATGCCAGAACGGGATAAGGCTTCTGCTGTATAAGAGCCTACTCCGCCAATACCAAAAATAAGTATTTTTGATTTTGCAATTTTTTCTATATTTTCTTTTCCAAAAATAAGTTCACTTCTGCTAAATTCTTCACTCATGCAGTGATTATATAAAGTTAAGGAAAATCTTGCCAGCGGTGTTTTTTATTCTGAATAAAATTTGCATTTAAAAATAAGTAGATGTAAAATAATAGAAAGATAAAAGTCCGTGAGATGATGAAGAGTACTTCAATACCTTCGGATTTTTTTGCTTTTAAATTTAGTTTCATTACGGAGGACTATAAATGAAAAAATTTAATTGTGTTTGCCTTTTGGTTTTATCTGCTTTTATTTTTACTTTTACAGCATGTAAGAGGGATGATACTAATCCTGATCCTGATGCGGATATGGTTGAAGTTTCCAGTGCAGATGAACTTTTGTTTAAAGATGCTTCTTATGATGTAGAAACGGTTTATGAACTTACTGGTACAGATGACGATGGAAAATCTCATACTATTACTAATACTGCGATATCTTTAATGACTGTAAGTGGAGATACTTGTTCTATTACAGATAAATCTGTGAAGTTAGTGTGTTCAAGCGAAGAAATTTATACAGTCTGGAAGAGTCTGTGTGTTACTTCTGATGAAGTAACTTATTCTTATGATGAAGCTAATTTGACTATAAATGGAATATATACAGAAAATAGTGAAGAAAAAGAACTTGATGAAGTAAAAGCTGAATTTTTCCCTAAAGCTTATTCAAATGCAACTAACAAAAGAGAAATTTCTGATTCTTACGCAAAACAATTAAAAGATGGTTCAAAATTAAAATATGGATATGTTCAAAAGGATTCTAGTTATAATTCTAATAAACAAGAATGGGAAGATTCTACTCCTCAGAAGATTGCCTGCACTTATGTAATAAAGCAATAAAGTTATATTGCAGTACAATTTTAGAGAACTACTTGACATTTTTTTTTTGAAAATGCATAATCAGCCTATGAAATTTTTTGAACTACTAGCACTAAGTTATTTTTCTCATAATGGCCGATAAAGGTTGCTGGTAGACGGAAAATTAAATTGATTTTGTAACTAACAGACCCTTTGCTTCGGCAAAGGGTCTTTTTTTATTATAGGAGATTTGCATATGATTCCACAGGGAAAGTACAAAAGAATTCCACTCATTAACTTAAAAGACAGACAGTGGCCTGATAAGGTAATTGAAAAGGCTCCTTTATGGTGTTCTGTAGATTTGCGTGACGGTAACCAGGCTCTTATTAATCCAATGGGCATTGAAACAAAACTTGCTTTTTTTGATCTGCTTGTAAAAATTGGTTTTAAAGAAATTGAAGTTGGTTTTCCTTCTGCCAGTGATACTGAGTATGAATTTTTACGTCGCCTCATTGATGAAAAAAGAATTCCTAATGATGTAACAATTCAGGTTTTGTGTCAGGCTCGCGAACATCTTGTTAAAAAAACTGTGGATGCAATTCGTGGTGCAGAAAATGTAATTTTTCATATTTATAATTCTACTTCTCCTGCACAAAGAAAATATACATTCAATAAATCAAAAGAAGAAATTAAGCAGATTGCAATTGATGGTGTAAAATGCATTAAGTCATGTCTTAGCCCGGAAGAATACAAAAAAATTCGCCTTGAATATTCTCCTGAAAGTTTTTCGATGACAGAAATTGATTATGCTTTGGAAATTTGTGAGGCTGTAAAAACAGAGTGGGGCTCTAGTGCAGACAAAAAAATTATTTTTAATCTGCCTACAACTGTTGAGTGTTCAACTGCAAATGTTTTTGCTGACCAGATTGAATATTTTTGCCGACACATTTCTGACAGAGAGAATGTAATTGTTTCTTTGCATAATCATAATGACCGCGGTGAAGGTGTTGCCCAGTGTGAACTTGGACTGCTTGCAGGTGCAGATCGTGTTGAAGGATGTATTTTTGGCAATGGCGAAAGAACTGGTAATCTTGATATTGTAAATGTTGCTTTAAATATGATGAGCGAAGGTGTTGATCCAGTTCTTGATTTACATGATGTTCCTTATCTTGCAAAAAAATATTGTGAATTTACCGGAATGGAAATTAATCCACGTCAGCCTTATGCAGGTGAACTTGTATTTACTGCTTTTTCTGGAAGTCATCAGGACGCTATTAGAAAAGGTATGGCTGCCCGCGTAAATATGGATCAAAATGCATTTTGGGATGTTCCTTATCTGCTCATTGACCCTCATGACATTGGCCGTCAGTATGAAGGAATTATTCGTATTAATTCACAGTCTGGAAAGGGTGGAGCAGTTTATATTCTTGAACATAATTACGGACTTCAGATTCCAAAGGCAATGCATCCTGCAATTGGTAAGGTAATTACAGATTATGCTGATTCTTTGCAGAGGGAAGTTACTCCGGAAGAAATTTATTCTGTTTTTGAAAAGCAATGGTTTACAAAGCAGGATAATATTAAAATTATTGACATTGCACAAACTCATCTTGAAGGATCTGCTGCTAATGGTAATGAAGAGATGACAATGGTTCGTGCTGTTATTACATGGAAGGGAAAGCAGATTTCTATTGGTGACAAAGGTAATGGACCTCTTGATGCATTTTCAAATGCTCTTAGTGCAACAGATGCTCCAAAATTTAGTACAACTACATTCCACGAACACTCTGTTGGACAGGGAAACAATACTAGTGCGGTTGCTTATATTCAGATTACCTGTGAAGATGGAAATCAGTATTGGGGTGTCGGTAAGTCAACAAATATTGGTCGTGCCGGTATAGATGCTCTTGTTTCTGCTTTAAATCAAATTTAGTTTTTGTATTTTGCTTTTGTCAGTTAAAAAAATAATTGGCAAAAGCAAATGTTTAATTGTAGGTGCGGATAATTTCTTCTGCAATTTCAAGTTTTGGACGACAGCGATCCATTGACTGTTTTTCAATAAATTTATGAGCTGTTTCTTCCGTCATATTTAAGTGATTGATTAAAATCCATTTAGCTCTGTTTACCAATCGTATTTCGTTCATTTTTTCTTCAAGAGTTGCAGTTTTTTTCTGCATTTTTCTAATGCGTTCCCTGGTTGCAGACATAAGATTAAATGTAATGTCAACAAGCTGAAGAACTGAAGATGATGGAAGTACAAGAATTCCATATTTTTTTAAACGTTCTGTAAGTTCTTCATAATAATTAATTTCTGTAAAAATTAAGACACCAGTTTCTGAATTATTTGCGATTTCTATTGCACTATCAATTGTATTTTCGTCAACAAAATTTTTTTCAAAAATCACCATGTCAAAACTTTGCTCTAAAAGTTCCCTGTGGGCTTCTTCCAAAGATGAAACAAAAATGTGAGGTATAAAATTATGCTCTCTCAATTTTGGAATGATAGACATTTTAAAATTTTCACAAGTGGAAACAAGCAGTGTTTTGTAAGAGATTTCTTTTAATTCTTTTGTCTTGATTTTTATTTTTACTGCCATCTTCTGTAAGTATTTTTTTTATTTTACAAGAAAGTCTATTATTTCTTTTGGAATGACAGATGAAACAAAATCGCTTTTAAGTGCTTTCTCTTTTGCCTGACTTAAAGTTGGCGGAAGAGTTTTAAAATTTTTTGTTACTGATGAGTCTGCTTCAAAAAAGTTTATGTCTTCTTCTTTTCTAAGTTTAAGATTATTTTTTATTCCGTAAAGTCCTGCTTCAATAATGAGGGCAAATGCAAGATATGGATTGCAGCATGGGTCTGGAGAGCGAAGTTCAATTCTTTTATATTCCCCGCTGGCGGCAGGTACTCTGATTAACTGCGAGCGGTTTTGCTGCGACCACGAAATAAATTTTGGTGCTTTTGCACTGCCAAGTCTTTCGTAAGATGCACTTGTTGTATTAAGAAAAAAAGTAATGTCTTCTATTTTTTGAAGAATGCCTTCTGTTACAGAATGCAGGGCTTCGATGTCTAAGTTTTTTTCATTTTTTTTGTGCACAGAAATATTTATATGCATTCCGTTTCCGCTTTGATTTTTTAAAGGTTTAGGAGAAAAATCTGCATACAGTCCGTTTTTAAATGCGGCAGTATTTACAACATTTTTAAAAGTTATTGCATTGTCTGCGGCACTAAGTGGATCTGAAAATCTAAAGTCAATTTCGTTCTGTCCTGGTCCTTCTTCGTGGTGAGAACTTTCGGGCTGTATTCCCATCTGCTCAAGATTTAAAAAGATTTCACGCCTTACGTTTTCGCCTCTGTCACTTGGTGCAATGTCCATGTAAGTTGCATTGTCATAAGGAATGTCTGTTTTGTTTCCGTTTTCATCTTTCTTAAAAAGATAGAATTCTATTTCTGAACCAAATGTAAATTCGTATCCTACTTCCTGTGCTTTTTTTATTGAATTTATAAGAACTGTTCTTGAATCTGATAAAAATGGTTTTCCGTCGGGATAGCTTAATGTGCAGAACATTCGTACAACTCTTCCGTGTTCTGGCCGCCATGGTAAAATTGAAATTGTAGAAGGATCCGGATGCAAGAACATATCTGAATGGAGTAAATGTCCAAAGCCCTGTATGGCAGATGCATCAATTGCAATTCCCGTTTCAAAGGCTCTGTCAATTTCAGTTGGCATAATGGAAATATTTTTTTGATTTCCAAATATGTCACAAAAGGCAAGACGTATAAATTTTACGTCTTCTTCCATTATAAATTGAATTATTTCTTCTGGTGTATATGCCATAAAAACTCCATGTTCTAAAAGTATAGGTTATCCTCAAAAAAGCGTCTAGATTTTGCAGAATTTTTTTTAACTTAGTGCATTAAATCGGCATCAACTTCCTGGGCACATGATCGTCCTTCATAAATTGCCCATACAACAAGGGACTGACCTCTGTGCATGTCTCCTGCCGTATAAATTTTTGGAATACCAGTTGCATATTTTTCATTTTGTGAAAGAACTACACCTCTTTGACTAAGCGGTGTGTTGAATGCTTTTGCACTGTAGTCTTCACAACCTGTAAATCCTGCAGCTATGAGAATTAAATCTGCCTTTAGAGTTTTTTCACTTCCCTCAACAAATTTCATAATTCTTTTTCCGTCTGTAAATTCCCATTTGACTTTTACAGTTACGATACCTGTAACTTTATTTTTGTCTGTAAGAATTTCTTTTATTGTTGTTTCGTATACACGCGGGTCGCTTCCAAATTTGTAAATGGCTTCTTCCTGACCGTAATCTGTTTTTAAGGTTCGAGGCCACTGTGGCCATGGGTTATTGTCTGTTCTTTCTTTTGGAGGACAAGGCATCATTTCTAGTTGTGTAACGGAGGCTGCACCTAAGCGTATGCATGTTCCTGTACAATCATTTCCTGTGTCGCCACCGCCTACGACAATAACATTCTTTCCTTTTACATCAAAAAATTTTTTATCTTCAAAGTTTGAATTTAAAAGTGATTTTGTAACGGAAGTAAGAAAGTCAACTGCAAATAAAACTCCCTGGGCATTATCATTTTTTACGTTTAAAGTACGCGCTTTTTTTGCACCACAGGCAAGTATTACGGCATCGTAAGAAGATGTAATTTCTTGTGCCTTAATGTTTTTTCCTACATCTGCATTTGTTATAAAATTGACACCTTCTTTTTTCATTAAATCTATTCTGCGGTCAACAATTTTTTTATCCAGTTTCATGTTAGGAATTCCGTACATTAGAAGTCCGCCAATTCTGTCTTCTCTTTCGTAAACTGTAACATTGTGTCCGCGACGGTTAAGATAATCTGCGGCTGCAAGTCCTGCAGGTCCTGAACCAATAACGGCAATTTTTTTGTCTGTTCTTGATTTTGGAATACGAGGTTTTAAGTAACCTGTTTCAAATGCTTTTTCAATAATGTAAAGTTCATTTTCGCGAATTGAAACTGTGTCTGGTGAGTCAAAGGGATTTTTTGATTTTTCTCCGTTACCACTGGCACTTGTGCAGTTGCAGGCTTTTTCGCAGAGAGCAGGGCAAACTCTTCCTGTAAATTCTGGAAAACTTGCTGTCTTAAAAAGTCTGTCTGCGGCAATTTCAAGATGACCGTTAAAAAGTGCATCATTCCATTCAGGAATAAGATTATGAAGAGGACAACCTGTTACCATTCCGTTAAGTTTTAAAGCGGACTGGCACATTGGCACACCGCAGTTCATGCATCTTGCGGCCTGACATTTTCTTTCTTCGTCATTTAGCTGCGGATGAAACTCATTGAAGTTTGTAATTCTTTTACTAACATCTATACTTGGATTTGAAACTCTTTCATATATCATAAATCCGTCAAATTTTCCCATGTCATGCTCCTTGTAATTTTTTACTTTGTTACTGCGTGGAAGGCTTCGAGAAGTGCTTCGTCATGAGAAAGACCTCTTTCTTCTGCCTTGCTTATTTCGCTCATCATCTTCTGATAATCATTTGGAATGATTTTTTTAAAGTGAGGAATGTAAGAGTTAAAGTTGTCCAGTACTTCTTTTCCAAGAACAGAAGATGTTTCTTTAACATGTTCTGTGATGAGTTTTTTTACAACTTCAATATCATGACTGTCAGAAAGTTCCGACATGGTTACCAGCTCTTTGTTTACTTTTTTGTAGAGATCATGATTTTTGTCAAGAATGTAGGCAACTCCACCAGACATACCAGCTGCAAGATTACGTCCTGTCTGACCTAAAATTACAACAGTTCCGCCTGTCATGTATTCAAGTCCGTGATCACCACATCCTTCTGCGACAACAGTTGCTCCAGAATTTCTTACACAAAAGCGTTCTCCTGCAACTCCTCTTATAAATGCTTTTCCACTTGTAGCACCAAAGAGAGCGACATTTCCTACGATGATATTTTCTTCTGCCTTACCCTGGAAGTCTGGTGAAGGGACTATTATTATTTTTCCTCCACTCAAGCCTTTTCCAAATGCATCGTTTGCATCTCCAGTAAGTTTCATTGTAAGACCTTTTGGTATCCATGCACCAAATGACTGACCGCCGCCACCAGTGCAGTTTACTGTAAAGGTGTCATCATCAAGAGATGAAGCAAAGTTTTTTTCAATTACAGAACCAAGTATTGTACCTGTAGTTCTGTCTGTTGAAGAAACATGTACCTGAGCTGAACATTTAGAAGGGTTTTTACATTCAAGATTCTTCTTGAAGGCAGGCAAAAGTTTTGAAACATCAATTGTTGAATTTAAATGGAAGTCATAGACGTCTTTTGAAACAAAGTGTACTGCCTGTGGATTTTTTCCGTTTGAATCAAGGTGGTTGTTTCCAAGAATGCGTGTCATGTCAACAAGATTTGCTCTTTCTACAGGGAGTTTTTCTTTTAGTTTTAAGAGATCTGTTCGTCCGACCATTTCGTCAATTGAATGAAGTCCAAGCTTTGCCATAATTTCACGAAGTTCTTCTGCAATAAAGAGCATAAAGTTTTCTACGTATTCAGGTTTTCCCTTAAATCGTGAACGAAGTTTTTCATTTTGTGTGGCAACTCCAAAAGGACATGTGTCAAGATTACAAACTCTCATCATTGCACAACCCATGGTAACAAGAGGGGCTGTTGCAAAACCAAATTCTTCAGCTCCAAGAAGTGCTGCAATTGCAACGTCACGGCCACTCATAAGTTTTCCGTCTGTTTCAATAACAACTCGTGTTCGCAATCCGTTTTGAATTAAAGTTTGATGTGTTTCTGCAAGTCCTAATTCCCATGGTAAACCTGCATGATGAATTGAACTTAAAGGAGCAGCTCCAGTTCCGCCGTCATGACCTGAAATTAAAATTACCTGTGCACCGGCTTTGGCAACACCACTTGCAATAGTTCCAACACCAGCTTCAGAAACAAGTTTTACAGAAATACGTGCATCACGGTTTGTATTTTTTAGATCGTATATAAGCTGTGCTAAATCTTCTATTGAATAAATATCGTGATGAGGTGGAGGTGAAATGAGTGAAACTCCAGGAGTAGCATAACGTGTTTTTGCAATCCATGGGTAAACTTTTTTTCCAGGTAAGTGTCCGCCTTCTCCAGGTTTTGCTCCCTGTGCCATTTTAATTTGAATTTCTTTTGCACTTAAAAGATATTCTTCAGTTACACCAAAACGTCCGGAAGCAACTTGTTTAATTGCAGAATTCCATTTTGTTCCAAGACGCTCAGGCTTTTCACCACCTTCACCAGAGTTTGATTTTCCGCCAAGATGATTCATTGCTTCTGCCATACAACGGTGGGCTTCTTCACTTATTGAACCGTATGACATTGCTCCAGTTTTAAATCGCTTTACAATTTCGCTGGCACTTTCAACTTCTTCAAGAGGAATTTCTTTTTGGTTAAAGTTAAAATCAAGCATGGCCCTAAGACAGTGAGGATGAGTTTCTTCGTCAACCATTGCAGTATATTCTTTAAAGCGTTTGTAATCGTGATTGCGAGTTGCTTCCTGAAGTGCAATTATTGTTTCTGGATTGTATAGGTGATCCTCAGCTTCAGGACCACGACGCATTTTGTGAAGACCTACAGCATCAAGAGTTGGATCAACAGGAAGTCCCAGAGGATCAAAAGCTCTGTTGTGATGATAAATTACATCTTCTTCAATTTCTTTAATTCCAATTCCACCAATGCGGCTGACTGTGTTTGTAAAATATTTATCAATAACTTCTTTTGAAATTCCGACTGCTTCAAAAATCTGTGCAGATTGATATGACTGAATTGTAGAAATTCCCATCTTTGCTGCAATCTTTACAATGCCGTTAAGAAGTCCTTTGTTGTAATCATCAATTGCAGTATGGTAGTCTTTATCAAGAACTTTTTTGTCAATTAATTCTGCAATGCATTCATGAGCAAGATATGGATCAACTGCCCGTGCACCGTAACCTAAAACCATTGCTGCCTGATGGACGTTTCTTATTTCACCAGATTCTAGAATGATAGAAATAGCTGTACGTTTTTTTGTGCGGATTAAATATTGTTCAACTGCACTTACAGCAAGCAGTGAAGGAATTGCAACATGGTTTGCATCAAGACCTCTGTCTGATAAAATTATAATGTTGGAACCATTGTGATATTCATGTTCAACACTTACAAAAAGTTCATTAAGTGCATCTTCAAGACTTGTATATTTATAGTAGAGCATGCTTATTACAGAAGTTTTAAGACTTGGAGTATTAAGCATTTTTATTTTCATTGTATCAACACCAGTTAAAATAGGATTGTTGATTTCAAGTACAGAGCAGCTTTTGCTTTCTGGTTTAAGAATGTTTCCGTCAGAACCAACATAAACGGTTGTGTCAGTAACAATTTTTTCTCTAAGTGAATCAATTGGCGGATTTGTTACCTGAGCAAATAACTGTTTGAAGTAAGAAAATAAAGACGGATGTTTTTGCGACATTACTGCAAGAGGTGTGTCTATACCCATTGCACCTGTTGGTTCAACAGCATTTTTTGCAAGAGGTAAAACCATCTCCATTACATCTTCATAATTCCATCCAAAAGCTTTGTAGAGAACGTCTCTTTCTTGTTGAGTTGAAGTTGGAATTTTTTTGTTTGGAATTTTTAATTCTGCAAGATGCTTAAGATTTGCGTCTAGCCATTCACCATATGGATGTTCTTTTGCAAACATTTCTTTGCATTCTTCATCGCTGATAAGTCGTTTTTGTTTTGTATCTACAAGAAGCATTCTTCCAGGCATAAGACGACTTTTTTTAACAATGTCTTTTTCTGGAATATCAAGTACACCAACTTCACTTGCTAAAATAAGCATGTTGTCTTTTGTAATGTAGTAGCGACTTGGTCTTAGTCCGTTGCGGTCAAGTGTTGCACCCAGATAGTCACCGTCACTAAATAAAATTGCAGCAGGTCCGTCCCAGCTTTCCATCATCGTTGCCCAATAGTGATAAAAATCTCTTTTTTCTGCACTCATGGTTGTGTCATTTTTCCATGGTTCAGGAATAAGAATCATCATTGCAAGTGGAAGGGGTACTCCATTCATTACAAGAAATTCAAGTGTGTTGTCGAGCATTGCAGAATCTGAACCACTTGCATCAATTGCAGGAAGACATTTTCTCATCTGGTCACCAAAGATAGGAGATGAAAGTGTTTCTTCGCGGGCAAGCATTCTGTCTGCATTTCCACGTATTGTGTTTATTTCTCCATTGTGTGCAATCATTCTATTTGGATGAGCACGTTTCCATGAAGGATTTGTATTTGTAGAAAAACGTGAATGTACAATTGCAAGTGCTGACTCATAGTCTTTATCCTGTAAGTCTGAATAAAAAGTTCTAAGTTGACCTACTAAGAACATTCCTTTGTAAACTATAGTTCTTGAAGAAAGAGATGTAATGTATGTGTCTTTTGAAGAATGTTCAAACTGGCGGCGGAGTAGATAAAGTTTTCTGTCAAATTCAATACCTTTTTGTGTGTCATCAGGACGTTCAATAAAGCACTGTGTAATTACAGGCATGCAGTCTTTTGCTTTTTGACCTAATACTTCTTCGTGTACAGGAACATTTCTCCAGCCTAAGAATTTAAGATTTTCTTTTTCGCATAAAAGTTCAAAAAGTTTTTTTGCACGAACAATTTCTGTTTTATCTGAAGGAAAGAAAAACATTCCGACACCATAGTCGCGTTCATCTTTTAGAGTAATGCCGTTTTTTAAAGCTTCTTTTTTAAAGAACTTGTGTGAAATTTGTACAAGAATTCCAACACCGTCACCAGTTTTTCCTTCTGCATCCTTACCGGCACGATGCTCAAGTTTTTCTACAATGTGGAGTGCGTCGTCAACAATTTTGTGAGAAGCAATATTGTCAATACTTACAATTGCACCAATACCACAGTTGTCATGTTCAAACGAAGGTTCATAAAGCGTAGTGTACTTGTTACTCTTTTTTGAATCTTCTGTGATTTTTCTTACTTTCATACGGCCCCCATTTGTCTGTTTAGAGCAAAAAAAAACGTTCATTCGCAGTAAGAATAAATTTCTACAAACTTCTAATGAAGTATTGAATTTTATTTTTTCTGCGAATGAACGTCATTGCTCATCCAGAGTAACCGTATTTTTTCACAGTACAGTAAAAATGTCAATATAAGTATTAAAAATTATATTTTAGTATTTTTTTTAAAAAGAAATAATTTCATTAAATATTAAAATTGCAAATTTATCTGTCATGCCACTTATATATTCAATTACACACTTTTCATAACTTTCAAGTTCATTTATGTTAAAGACTTCTTTTGTTTCGTAGTGAAGAATTTTTTTACGGTCTTTATCTTTGTATGGAGTGTAGTTTGTATATTTTATAAGCCAGTCTTCAAAAGTTTTTTCTAACTGAGGGTAATATTTTAAAGCAGATGAAATTCTTCCAGTCTGTGCAAAAACCTGCAGTTTCATTAAGGTGCGGTAAATGCATCCTAAAACTTCTGCTGCATATT
The DNA here is from genome assembly GCA_964485955.1 of uncultured Treponema sp. Classification (GTDB taxonomy): domain Bacteria; phylum Spirochaetota; class Spirochaetia; order Treponematales; family Treponemataceae; genus Treponema_D. The sequence goes on from CAZALL010000002.1 coordinate 19,639, forward strand.
TTTGAAATTCTACAAGTCGCCAGTGATTGTAAATGTTTGCAAAACAAAATGATTTTAATTCCTTTATAAATTTAAAATATGGTTCGCTAAAACATAAGCCTTTTTCTGGACTTGACTGCTGACATAAATCTACTATAAGGTCGTTTATGAGCGTTGTTGTGTTTACGGCTCTTCCTGATCGGTGAACTCCGCTTGTTGTATGAGAACTGTCTTTTTTTTCAGGTCCAAATCCTAAGGTACTTGCAACAAGTTCCCTCAACTGCCTGTAACTTCCCATATCTAGAATATGATAGGAACGGGCATCTTCTATATCTCTTCCTAAAAATGCAATTTTATCACTTACTTTGACAACACATCCTTCCCATGTATATGGTTCAACAAGGCCAGGTCTTTTTATTGAATATAGATCTATTGCATCTTCACGAGGTTTTATTCCCTGCTGATCAATTTCACCGCAATGGCAGATAAGTCCGTCTCTTACGGCGTATGTTAAATCAAGATTTTTTTCACTTCCGTCCGGATCACTTAATGTTTCAATATAGTCTGCAAAAAAAAGGCTGTTTCTTTCGTGCCAAAATTTTTTAGGGGCATTGCATCCTTCTTTTTGTACCATGAGTGAATTTAAAATATCTTCTCCTGTGTGACCAAAAGGTGCATGTCCAATATCATGACCAATTGCGATGGCATTTGTTAATTCTGTGTTGAGACCTAAATATTTTGCTATGGTTGTTGAAACGCTTGCTACATGACTTACGTGTTCCATTCTTGTACAGATGTGATCATTTTGAGGTGCAAAAAAAACCTGAGTCTTGTGTTTTAATCTGCGGTATGCCATTGAATGAAGAAGCCTTGTATAGTCTCTTTCAAATTCTGATCTTATGGAATTACCTCTCTGATAAAGAGTATTTTCTCTTTTGATGCACTGCTGCCAGTTTTTATGGTTTTCGTCAATCTTATAGTCTTTGAATGCGTCTTTCATGGCAGAAATAATAAATCATATGGATTTTTTTTGCAAATTCATAAAATCAGTTGTATAATTTTTTACATGACGGTGTAATTTATTCCGCCAAATTTAATGTAACGGGAGATTAAAATTATGACAAAATCTATTACAGCAGTCGGTTTTAGTTTAACAGCAGATCAAAGTGAACTTCTTGAACAGAAGTTTAAGCGTATTGCTTATGCAGAACAGCATATTGAAAATTTAAGTTTAAAAATAAAAGAAGATAACGGTTTTGTTTTTGATGCAACAATTTCATTTCATTGGGGAATAGTTGCTCATGTAAACACAACAAATTATGATTTTGCAGCCGGAGTAAATAAACTTATGGATCAGCTGGATGAAAAAATCAATAAAGAAAAAGATAAGATTCAGTCAAGATAAGTTTAGCGCTTATAGGATGAATTAATATTTAACTGACTGCGGTACTTAGCCACAGTTCTTCGGGCGACTTGTATTCCTTTTTGTGAAAGCAGGTCGCTTATTTTTTGATCTGAGAGATTTTTTTCTTTATCTGAATTTTCTTCAAGTATTTTTTTTATTTCAAAAATAATTTTATCTTTGCTTGTTGAATTTGAAGAATTAACTGCATTTGTAAAAAAATATTTTACAGGAAAAAGACCCCATTCGCACTGAATGTATTTTGAGTTTGCCATTCGCGAAACAGTTGTTTCATGAACACCTATTTTTTTTGCAATGTCAATTTGTCTTAATGCTTTTAAGTTGCCCGGACCTTTTTCAAAAAAATCACTTTGATGTTTTAAAATTTCTGTACATGCTTTAAGGATTGTGTTTTGCCTGTAGTTTAATGTGTCAATAAAATTCTGTGCATTTTTTATACTGTCTTTTATTTTTTGTTTTTCTTCTGCGGAAATTTTATTTGAAGATTCCTGTATTTGTTCAGCAATTTTTTTGTAGTCGCGGTTTATACATACTTTTGGAAGTAGTGAAGTTGAAGTTTTTATTTTGTAATAATTTTTCCCTGCTTTAATTATTTGATCTGATTCAAGTTCTAAGTCTTCTGCTCCTTTTATTTTTTCTACATAAATGTCTGGACATATATAGTGAGTTGAATTACTTCCAAAATTGTGGGCAGGAAAAGGATCCAGAGTTTTTATAAAATCTATTGCTTTTTGAATGCATTCTTCACTAAAGTCAAGTTTGCTGTAGTCAATGATTTTTTGTGGTAGTCCAAAAAGTTTTAATTGTTCTTTAAAAAAAGAATTTATTTTTTTTGCAGCTTTAGCACTTTGAGGTGGATCAATAAAATTGAGATGACCGTCAAGAATAAAAAGTGACTGGGGAGGGCAGAGTGGATTATTCTTTGCCTGAACAAAAAGACTTTTTTCACTGTTGTCTGTACAAGTTCCTGCAGGATCAAATTGCTGGATAAGATTTAGTGTCTGTTCAAGAAGTTCTTCTGTTTCTAAAGGATTTTTTTTATCTAAAAGCGAAACTGGGGATGAAAGATTAAATCCTCTGTCATCAAGATTACCTATTAATTTTTCACCAAGTTTTTTCTGAACTTGAGAAATATTAAGCATGTTTAGCTGCTGGAGTAAATGTTCTTGAAGAGATATTCGCTCATCTGCTTTTGCTTCGAGTGCCGCCTGAAATGAATCACTGGCTTCAAGGGCAGATGCAGAAGTTTTTGAAGTGGTATGCGTAAAGTCATTTTGAATTTTGCTTTTGTAAACGGAGATTTTACTTCCTGAATTTTCTATAGCATCTTTTGTAATTTCAAGAGCTGGATTTTCTTCTACAGCTTTATAAATTTCATTTCTTAAATCATCACTTCCCATAGAAAGCATTTGTAAAGACTGAATCTGTCTTTGACTTAATGTCTGTATCTGACTTTGAGATTGCTGCTGTTGAAATTCAAAACCACTCATTTTTTTAGTATAGCATATAATTATTTTAATTTGTATAATATCTGCATGATTGATTTTAGCGAATTTGGATTAGAGGTACCTGAGATTCTTCTCCCTAAAGAAAAAAAAATTGACAGCTGGAGCGTAATTGCTTGCGATCAGTATACACAGGATTTGGATTACTGGCATAATGTTGAAAAATCCGCTGCATCATTTCCTTCAACACTAAATCTTATTCTTCCTGAAGTTTATCTTTCTTCTCCTGATAGAAAAGAGAGAATTGAAAAAATTAGAAATACAATGAAGTCTTATCTTAAAGATGGAATTTTTGACAGTGAACAAAAAGAATTTATTTATATAGAAAGAAAAACTTCTTATGGTAGAATAAGAAAAGGACTTCTTGCAGCTATTGATTTGGATTCTTATGAATGGAAACCTTTTTCAAAAGCACTTATACGTGCAACTGAAGCTACTATTGTTGACCGCATTCCTCCCCGTATGGAAATTAGACGAGGAGCAGCTCTTGAAAGTCCGCATATCATGCTTTTAGTAAATGACAGTGAAAAAGTTCTTGTAGAAAAAGCAGGACAGCTTGTAAAAAATAATATTCCTCTTTATGACGGAGATTTAATGCTTAATTCCGGTCATATTACGGGTTGGGCTGTTGGTGATGAAAAATCATTATCACAAATTTATTCTTCATTAAAGTTATTAAAAGAAAAAAATACTGCAGCTGACGGTTCATCGTTTATGTTTGCCGTAGGAGATGGAAATCATTCTCTTGCAACTGCAAAAGCTGTCTGGGATGAATATAAAAATGAACTTAAGTCAAAAGGCGTGAGTGAAAAACAAATAAGTGAATGTCCTGTCCGCTATGCTCTGGTTGAAATAGTAAATATCTATGATGAAGGACTTACTTTTGAACCAATTCACCGTGTACTTTTTAACGCGGATATTTTTAAATGTGCAGAATTTGTTCAAAAAAATCTTGGCGGAAACATAAGCGTACTTGATGATGAAAAATCTCTGGAAGAAAAAGTAAAATCTTCTAAATCAAGTTTTGGTTTTGTTTCTACTGTTGAAGGAAACGTAAAATATCTTCTGCTTGAAACACCTGTTACTCAGCTTGCTGTAAGTTGCCTTCAGCCTGTTTTAGATAAATTTATTAGTGAAAATAAAAATATTGAAATTGATTACATTCATGGAAGTGATGAAGTATTCCGTCTTGCAAAAAAAGAAAATGCTCTTACAATAATGCTTCCGCCAGTTGCTAAGGATAGTTTTTTTTCTACAATAAATTTAAATGGACCTCTTCCTAGAAAGTCTTTTTCTATGGGTGAATCAAGTGAAAAAAGATTCTATCTTGAATGCAGAAAACTTTTTGAGGTTTAACTATGAAAAAAATCTGTCTGTCAATTATTTTTTTTATTGCATGTACATTTTCTTTTGCTCTTGATTTAAAAGGTTTTAAAGGAGTTTGTATTGGTGAAGGTGAAGAACAGGTAAAAGAAGCTGCCACTCAGATGGGACTTAATCTGGTAAAGGAAGTTTCTGATGTAAAAATCAAAGGTAAAGAAATTAAAAAAAATATAGATTTTGATCTTTATACAAAACAGCTTGTTTTTGCAAATCCTCTTTTTTCTTCTGAAAAAGCTACATTGGGTCTTCGTGAAATATCTGAACTTAATGTCTGGATTTATGAAGGTACTGTAATTAAGATAGAAGTCATAATGACTGTAACAGAAGAAATTGAAAAAGCATTTATAAAAAAGTATGGTCTTTGGTTTAAAGGTGTAAACGGTCGTCAGAAAAAATATTCAAGTCGTAATTCAATGCTAGTTGTTTTTGAAGTTCGCTCAATTACAATTACTGATACCTCAAGAAAAATTCAAAAGGTTGTAAAAAAGAAAATTGAAGAAAAGAAAATGAAAGAAGAAGCTGATCTTCTTTTAATCATGAATGATCTCTAAAGTTATAGGTAAAAATTAAGCAGAGTTTTTAAGCATAAAATTCTCTTACAACTTTTATTACATCTTCTCCGTATTTTTTTGCTTTTACTTGACCTATGCCGTAGCAGGCAAGAAGTTTTTCTATTGAAACAGGCTTTTTTTCTGCAATATCCATGAGCGTTTTGTCGCCAAAAATTACATATGGAGGAATTTTTTCTTTTATTGAAAATTCTTTTCTCCATGCCCTTAATTTTTCTGCAATGTTTATGGAAGGATCACCTTGTAACTGAATATCTGTATATCCAAGTGAACAGGAGTCGCAACATCTGTAATTTTTTTCTTTAGTGTTTATATAAGCTTCTCCAAAGTAGCTTAAAAGTTTTTTTCTTCTGCATCCATTAGTTTGTGAATATTCAATTATCGAATTAAGTAAATCATATTTTGACTGAGGAGCATTTTCTTTTTCAAGAAAGAATTTAATTTTTTTTGCATTTCCAGCGGAATAAAGTAAGAGTGCCGTCGCACTAAGTCCGTCTCTTCCGGCTCTGCCAATTTCCTGATAGTACTGTTCCAGACTTTTTGGCATGTCGTAATGCACAATGAATCTTATATCAGGTTTATTTATTCCCATTCCAAATGCTAAAGTTGCGACACAAATCTGTACTTGATCATAGATAAATTTTTTTTGATTTTCACTTCGTTCTTTGTCATCTAATCCTGCATGATATTTTACTGCAGGAAGTCCTAAAGATGTAAGGTAGAGTGTAATTTTTTCAACCTGATTTCGGGAAAAACAATAAATGATTCCGCTTTCATCTTTATGTTTGTTTAAGAATAATTTTAATTGTTCCAAACCATTTGTCTTTTCTGTTACTTCAAGATATATATTTGGTCTGTCAAAACTTGCTGTTAAAATCTGAGGAGTATGAAGTTTTAGTAAATTAACAATGTCTTTTTGTACTTGGCTTGTTGCAGTTGCGGTAAGGGCTAGGCATACTGCATGAGGAAAATTTTTCTTTAAAAGACCAATTTCAAGGTAGTCAGGTCTAAAGTCATGCCCCCATGAAGAAACACAATGTGCTTCATCAATTGTAAGACATTCAACATTTATACTTTTGTCTGTAAGAAGAGTCTGCATTTTTACAGTATTAAATCCTTCAGGTGAAATATAGAGAATTTTAATTCTGCCGTTTTTTAAAAGTTCAATTGTTCTTAAATATTGGGAATAACTTATACTTGAATTTAATACAGCTGCTTCTATTCCAAAAGAATTTAAATTCTGCACCTGGTCTTCCATTAAAGAAATTAAGGGAGAAATTACGACTGTAAGACCTTTCATCATGAGGGCTGGTATCTGGTAGCACAGTGATTTTCCTCCTCCAGTTGGCATTACTGCAAGAGTGTCTTTGTGGTTTAAAACATTTGTAATGATTTGTTTTTGCAAAGGTCTAAAGCTGTTGTAGCCAAAAACTTTTTTTAATATGTCACAGGCATTTTGTCCCGGTAAATATTTTGCGTCTGTTTGATTGAGCTGCATTTTGTCTTCTTCTTCTGATTTTTTTTTATTTGTACAGTGGCTTAAAATAATTCCTGTTTTAATTCCAAGAAGATTAATTTTTTCAAGTAAAATATTGTATGTTTTTTCATCCATTTTATTATCCCCTTGAATAAAAGATTTTTTTTTGTTAAAGTGGTTTTACTTGCCGGCTTGGTGGAATGGTAGACACGAAGGACTCAAAATCCTTTGCCATCAAAAGCGTCTGGGTTCAAGTCCCAGAGCCGGTATAAATTTATTACATTAGCGAAGAAAAATTTTCTCCGTTAGTTCCTGCCTTTCTGTATGTAACAGCTTCTTCCATTGATGATGAATCAATTTCTTCTTTTTCATTCATATCTGCTATGGTTCGGGCAACTTTTATGTAGCTGCTTGCAGCTCTTGGTGAAAATCCATAGCGTTCACAAGCATTGTTTAAAATCTCAGAAGCTTTAGATGAAAGTTTACAGTAGTCTGCAGTTTCTGCTGGTGAAAGATGAGAATTTTTTTTACCCTGACGTTTTCTTTGGATGTAGACAGCTTTTGCAATTTCTTCTCTTAATTCTTTTGTAGTTTTAGAAATTTCTTTACTTTTTTTCTGTTCATTTAAATGGTCTACTTGAACGCGGAGTTCAATTCTGTCTAAAAGTGGTCCTGAAAATTTTTTCCAGTAAAGCTCAACAGAATGTGCTGAACACAAACAGATTTTTTCTGATGAACCGTAGTTGCCACATGGACATGGATTTGTTGCTAAAAGAAGCTGAAAGTCTGCAGGAAAAACAGTAGATCGTCCTGCACGGCTGAGAGTGATTGATTTTGTTTCAAGAGGAACTCTTAGCATTTGAAGAACAGAGGTTCTGTATTCTGCTGCTTCGTCTAGAAAAAGTGCTCCGTTGTGTGCAAGAGATATTTCTCCTGGAGTTAGATGCGGTCCTCCTCCGCAGATGCCTTCGATGGTGGCAGTCTGGTGGGGCATTCTGAAAGGAGCTGTTCTGATTAATGGTTGACCTGCTTTTAGAAGTCCTGCAATAGAATATATTCTTGTTACGCTTTGAGCCTGATCTGTGGTTAAAAGCGGTTGAAGGGCTGGGAATCTTTGAAGTGAAAGTGTTTTACCGCAACCTGGTGGTCCAAAGGCTAAAATATTGTGTCCTCCGGCTACAGCAATTTGTAAGGCACGTATAAGTTTATTTTGACCTCTTATCTGACTAAAGTCCATGCTTTTATCTTCAGCTAAAAAATAAATTCCATTTATGCAGACAGTATCTTGCGGGAGATTTGTTTCTGTTTGTTTGTCGTTATCTGATTTTTCACTGAATGCATTGTCAGATAAAAGTGCATTGAATGCATCTGTAAGATTGTCTGCTCCAAAAACTTTCATTTCTTTTACCTGACGGGCTTCATCGCTATTTGAAAGAGGAACAATACATTTTCGTATACCTGCATTTTTTGCTGTAGTTACAGCGGCATGTATGGCTCTTACGGGACGTACACGACCATTTAATTCAAGTTCTCCCATTACAAGAATAGCATCATTTTTATTTTTATTATTGTCAGCTTCATTTTTTTCTTTGAGAACTGCAAGTGCTACTGCAAGATCAAAGGCTGCTCCTTCTTTTTTTAGATCTGCTGGTGAAAGACTTATTAAAACTCTTTCGCTCGGAAATTCAAAGCCACTGTTTCTAATTGCACTTTTCATTCTTTCTCTGGATTCTTTTACTGCTCCGTCTGCCAGTCCAACCATATCTATGGCAGGAATGCCTCTTCTTAAGTCAACTTCAACACTAACTAGTGCTCCTTCGTAACCGAATGGTGAAAAACTAAAAATCTGCATATTTTCTCCAATAAAATAAAATTTTGACGCTATTTCAGTCAAAGTTTTTATTACATTTTCCTGTTAAAAATCTTCTGTATTTATATACAGATAAAATTTCAATATTTTGCATGTTTAAAAGATTTTTTTAGAAAAATTTTTGGATAGCGTAAAATAAAGTTCGTAATTTGAAATTTAAATTGAAAAAAGTCACACGGATTTGCAGATTCATACGAAATATGCTGACAAAAAAAATGACTGTTATCCTGAACTGGATTTTTGAGACTTTGGTGTGCATTGAAAAGACTGTGTAAAATCTATATAATGACCGCAATTTCTAAATCAAAAATAAATTTATTTAACGAGGAAATATATGGAAACTAAAGAAGTTCGTGTTCGTTATGCTCCTTCTCCAACTGGTTTGCAGCACATCGGAGGAGTACGCACAGCACTTTTTAATTATCTTTTTGCACGTTCTCAGGGTGGAAAATTTATCTTGCGTCTTGAAGATACAGACCGTACGCGCTATGACGAAAAATATGTTCAAAATCTTTATGATACAATGGCATGGCTTGGAATTGACTGGGACGAAGGTGGTTCTAAAGGTGGAGAATATGGTCCTTATGTTCAGAGTGAACGTTTTGAACTTTATAAAAAATATGCTCAGGAACTGGTAGAGAAGGGAGAAGCATATTATTGTTTTTGTGATGCAGAACGTCTTGAAAGAATTAGAAAAATTCAGACAGAAAATAATATGCCACCTGGATATGACCGTAACTGTCGTCATCTTACAGAGGAAGAAATTAAGGCTAATCTTGAAGCAGGAAAGCCTTATGTAATCCGTCTTAAAGTTCCTCTTGAAGGTGAAACAAAATTTCATGATCATCTTTTAGGGGACATTACATGGAAAAATGAAGATATTTCACCTGATCCTATTTTACTTAAGTCAGACGGTTTTCCAACATATCACTTAGCAAACATTGTAGACGATCATCTTATGAAAATTACACATGTTATGCGTGCACAGGAATGGATTCCTTCAACTCCGCTTCATGTGCAGATGTATCGTTCATTTGGCTGGGAACATCCTGAGTTCTGTCATCTTCCAATGGTAAATGGTTCAGATGGAAAAAAACTTTCTAAGAGACATGGTTCAACTTCTTTAAATGAATTCCGTGCAAGAGGATACTTACCTCAGGCAATTGTAAATTATGTTGCTCTTCTTGGATGTTCTTATGAAGAAGGAAAGGATATGTATACGCTTGAAGAACTTGCAAAAAACTTTAAGCTTGATCATTTAAATAAAGCTCCTGCTGTATTTGATTACAAAAAACTTGAATGGTATAACGGTCAGTATATCCGCATGCTTTCTGATGAAGAACTTTACAAGTGGACACTTCCATTTATTACTGGAACAGGAGATGCAACTTTAGAAATTAATCCGGACAATCCTCAGCCAAAACCAAAAACTGGCAGTGAGTATTCAGGAGTTGCTCTTGGTGAAGACGGAGAACCTGTTTGTGTTGACAAGTCAATGAATATGAGCAGTACTCAGGTAAAAGCCGCTCTTATGAAACTTATGCCTCTTATTAAAGAAAGATTGCACTTTTTAAGCGATGCTGCAGAAATGGTTCATTTTTTATTTACAGAGCCAGCAGTTCCTGCAAAAGAAAATATTATTCCTAAAAAACTTGATGAAGCAAAAACAAAAGAAGTTTTGGAAACTGCAAAAGAATTTGTAAGACAGCTGCCAGAACTTGATCACGAAGCAAGTGAAAATTTAGCAAAGGAATATTCAGAAAAGCTTGGAATAAAATTAGGCGACTTTATGATGCCAATACGAATGGCTGTAACAGGAAGCCGTGTTTCACCTCCGCTTATTGGTTCAATTTTAATCTTAGGTGTTGAAAAATCTGTTGAACGAATTGAACGCACTTTAAAGACTTTTTAGTTTTTAAGTAAGATAAGAAAATTATCCGACAGAGATTGCAGGTATTCTGTAAATAATTTCTGCCGGATTTTTTTATTTAAAAGAAAAAGTGATTAAAAAGTTTAGACAAAGTTTTTAAAAGATATTTAAATTTTTTTTAATACCCTGTATTATTAAAAGGCATTTTTAAAAATTGCAATTTTTAGAGATGCCCTTTAAAGAATAATTTTGACATGGCGGTAAAAATAGTGTTTGCTAAAAAAAATTTTGAAAAAACTATTGACATATTTGTTTTAGAAAGCTATAGTCGAAATATCTTAAGA
>CAZALL010000002.1:30068-30387 GCA_964485955.1 uncultured Treponema sp.
TTTTTAAGTTCGTAAAAAATTGTTGGAGGTAATACACGATGGAAAACGTAACTGAATTGTTCGGTAGTCTTGTTTTTGACGACAGAGTAATGAAAGCCAGACTTTCTTCAAAAACTTATCAGTCATTAAAAAAGACAATTGATGAAGGTGAACAACTTGATACAACTGTGGCTAATGCAGTTGCTCTTGCTATGAAGGAATGGGCTCTTGAAAACGGGGCAACTCATTTTACACACTGGTTCCAGCCTCTTACCGGGGTTACTGCAGAAAAACACGACAGTTTTATTACACCTTCTCCAGACGGTCGCGTTATAATGGA
>CAZALL010000003.1:0-29689 GCA_964485955.1 uncultured Treponema sp.
TACAATGCTTCTGCAAGATCATAAATAAGTTTTTCTGACTTTTCCCAGCCAAGGCAAGGATCTGTTATTGATTTTCCATAAACTCCTTCTCCAATTGACTGACATCCATCTTCAATATAACTTTCAATCATAAGACCTTTTACAATATTTTTTATTTCAGCATTTACATGACAGCTGTGTAAAACATCTTTTGCAATTCTTATCTGTTCCATATATTTTTTGCCAGAATTAGAATGATTGCAGTCAATAATTACAGCAGGATTTTTTAATTTAATCTGAGCATAAGCATCAATTAAACCGCGTAAATCTTCGTAATGATAATTTGAATGATTTCTTCCGTATGCATCAACAAAACCGCGTAAAATTGCATGAGTTAAATCATTGCCTTGAGTAGTTACTTCCCATCCGCGATATAAAAATTTCTGTGAACTTTGAGCTGCCGTAATTGAATTCATCATTACAGAAATATCACCCGAAGTTGGATTTTTCATTCCTACAGGAATTCCAACACCACTTGCAACCATACGATGCTGTTGGTCTTCTACAGAACGGGCTCCTATTGCAACATAAGCTAAGAGATCTGACAAATAACGGTGATTTGCCGGATAAAGCATTTCTTCTGCACACGTAAATCCTGTTTCTTTTACAACGCGTGTGTGCATTTTACGGATTGCAATTATTCCTGCAAGCATATCTTCTTCACCATTTGGATCAGGCTGATGAAGCATACCCTTATATCCAGTACCTTTAGTTCTAGGTTTATTTGTATAGACACGGGGTACCATAAAAATTTTATCTTTAACTTTTTCCTGAACTTTTACAAGACGATTCATATAATCAAGAACTGCTTTTTCATTATCAGCTGAACATGGACCTATAAGAAGAAGAAGCCTGTCATCTTTTCCAGTAAGAATATTTCTTACAACTTCATCTCTTTCTTCTTTTACTTTTGTAATTTCTTCCCCAAGTGGAAACTGTTCTTTTAATTCCTTAGGAGTTGGAAGTTTTCTAAGGAAGTTCATTGTCATATCCATTTTATGATCCCCTTTTATTTTCTATTGCTTTTAGTTTACTGATTTTTTATTTTTTAATACAGTCTTATGTATTTTTATTTTTGTAAAAATAAGCGGATAGACATACATTGATACAAAAGTAATCAAAAAATATTTTACCAGGTGAGACATATGACTTCCCATAAATTTTAAGAGTGGACTTAAGCCTAAATACATAGCAACAAAAATTATTACTCCTACTAGAGAGCGGATTATTTTTTCTTTTAAACTTCCATCTGTTGAAAATTTTACAAAGTGTCTTTCAAGCCACCATCCGCAGACAGCTCCAGTAAACATTCCGTAGGAAACATAACAGTCGGTAAGCATTTTATAAGGATCAACTAAAATTTTTCCATCACTGTCATAATCAAGTGGGTATTTTTTAAACTGTAAAAATAAAATTATTGCTGTAGAAATTAAAAGAGAAAGAAGTGCAACCAGTGTATCCTTAGAAGTATTTTTTTCAATTATACTTTTAATATAATTTATAATAACAAGAACAATTACAGTCTCTATTATAGCAACCAGTACGTCCTGCAATGTATGAGCTCCAAGAAAATTTCTTGAAAATGCTACTGCTAAAATTATGAACACACAAAGTGCACAAAGCCATTTTTTTGCTTTTTGATAAATTGCAATCTGTCCAAAAATTGAAGTTGCAGTTGTTGTGTGTCCGCTTGGAAAAGAATAACCTGTTGCACTTTTTGCTGCATATTTTTCTACACTAAGACGGCTGTCTCTAATCCATGGTCTGTAAACACAGGCAATATTTTTTACTGTCTGATTTACAAAAGAAGCACCTGCGTATCCAAGTAAAACAGAAGCTCCTTCTTTTTTATTTATACTCCAGTAAATAACTGCTGCAAAAACAGGTCCAGTATAAAGGAGAAATTCAGATATAAAAAGAAAAATATAAGTTACAAAATCTGGTGCTGTTTGCCTAAAGTTTTGAAGGGCGTACAAATAGTCCATAAAGTACCTCTAGAAAAAAATTTAATTAAAATTATTTTACAATAGATACAGTGTTAGCACAATAAAATGCAATTTATTCAAAATAAAAAAAACACTTCACCTCCTTTTTTATATTTTTTTTAACATTCCTCCCCTAAAACAAGTTCAAAGTGACAAATCAAAATTCAGCATAAGAATTTTTTCTATCATAAAAATTTCAACTAAAAAAATTAAAGAAAATAAAGAAACATACTTTTTGTTTAATAAACTCCTCTAATTAAAAAGAAGTATTGCATGGAAAATATTTTGTTCAACAAATAAAAATCTTAGTAATTATTCTGCATGAATCCAGGTAAGTTCATGTTTGTTGTAATTTAAATGTACTACCTTTGAATTTGGAATGCTTTCAAATAACTCTGCTGTCTTCCAGTCAATTGAGCCCTGCATTTTTATTGTGCAGATAAAATTATGCACATTTCCGCTCTTAATCCAGATTTGAATCCATTCATATAATTTTTGCGGATAACAAATTACGTCGCTAAAAAGATAATCAAATTTCTGTGAGTCATCAGGTAAAAGAGTAAATGCATCATGCTTTAAAAATTTTACAAGTGGATTTTTCATCAATTCTTCTGCAAGAGGTGCACGGTCTACTGCAAAAACTTTAGAACCTAAATTTGTTAAAACCCATGTCCATCCGCCAGGACAAGCACCTGCGTCAAAACAAAAACTCTCCTGTGAAGGAAGTGAGATTTTAAAAAAATAATTTGCCATTACAAGAGCTTCTTCTAGTTTAAGATAAGCTCTGCTTGGAGGGTTTTCATGATCTTCAATAAGTTCAATTTTACCTGCAGGCAAAGAAGTCTGCGTTAAACTTGAAGCAAGCAATGTATGTTCATCTATTAAAGTATAAATTCCCATAGGGCTGTCTGGAATTACAAAAGGAAATTTTTTTGCCTTAAGATTTATATAAGGAAGTTTTTCCTGAATAAGAGCAGCTCTTCTAAAACATTTAAATTGGTATGGTGCCCAGTTACGCTGAATTTCTTTTAATGCACAGGAAGCTTCACTTATTGAATCAAATGTAAGTTTAAAAGGTTTATAAAAAATGCATCGCGCAAAATAAGGAATTCTTTTTTCTTCACTGGAAAAAGTAAAATCAGGTAAATATAAAAGTTCTCCGTATTCAATTAAATTTTGTGTTGAGGCTCCAAAACGTTCACGAAGTTCCTGCAAAAGAATTTCAGAAAAAGAAGAACGTTTTGAAAACTGAGTACGGGTATTTATTTTTAAATCTGCGTTTACTTCCTGAAATGGAAGAAAAATTGTACCTGGTAAATATGTAATTGAAGTACTCATTATTTTACAAAGACCGGTCCTGTTATTGGAATCATATCTTCAATGTCATCATCCTGTGAAGATTTTTTTAAAAAATCAATATACTCTTCAAGAAGTTTTTTATTATCACATTTTATAATTCTAAAACCAAAAGTTGTCTGACTGTCTTCAACCTGTGACCATTCCATTTTGCATGAAACTGTAATTGCCTCCATCTTAGGCTTTTGCGACATTTTTAATTTTAAATCATATTCTTTTGAATCATCTAAAATTATAGGGCAGGGAAAATGTACTTTTACTCCAGAAATACTTATATCTTCAAGCACCCCAGAAAGAGCACATATTTGAGGACAATCTACATGCCCCATTTCTCTGTAACGAATGTCTTTTCTTTTTTCAAGCATTTTTTTATTATCCACTAAATTTTATTTTACAACAAGCACTTTTCTTGTTTCGTCAATTTCTTCTCCGACAACCCTCACAAAATAAATTCCCCTTGCAACAGCCCTACCCTTTTTATTTTTTCCATCCCAATGATATAAAATTGTTCCGCCCTTTACATTTGAATTTTCTAAAGTTTTTACAATATTTCCGTCAAGTGTCATTATGCTTACAAGAAGTTTTCCTTCGTTTGCTTCAACCTGAATTGTACACTGGTCGCCTTTATTTGGATTTACAACATTACTCATAACTGTAACACCACCACGCTGTTTTTTTATTCCAGCAATTCCAATGTGCCAGAGGTCAAGACTTGTAATATCATCAGGATTTGTAAGACGTACTGCATAAAGAGGACTTAAAGAACCACTTGCATCTGTGTCTACAGTAATTATATTTCCGTCAGTATTTGTTAATGCTGCAATAAACTGAGCATCACTTCCAGCAGTCCATTTAAATGAATCATCTGCATCACTTTTATCTAAGATTGTATATTTTCTTATTGAAGAATCACCTGCAAGTAATTCATTTTGTGAAAGTCCTTGAGGATTTTGAGGAACATTTACTCCCGAAGAAAAAGAAAGCATCTGTGTTGGAAACCAGAGTTTTAAATTTTCACCAAGCAACTTATTAAAATTATCGCTTATAACTTTTTGATCTGGAGTTGAATCAAAATATAAAAGAGCATTTGTAT
This sequence comes from uncultured Treponema sp., assembly GCA_964485955.1. Taxonomy (GTDB): domain Bacteria; phylum Spirochaetota; class Spirochaetia; order Treponematales; family Treponemataceae; genus Treponema_D. The sequence goes on from CAZALL010000003.1 coordinate 4,474, forward strand.
CTAAGGCATCTGTATAAGTTTTATCAGAAGAAATTTCTTCATTTACACGAAGCTGCATATAAATGTCGCGGTTCATAAAAACACGTGCATTGTTTGCAGAAGAAGAACTAAAATCAGTAAGATAATTAAATGCAAGTGTCGGATCAGAAAGTTCTCCATCTTCTTCCTGAGTATATGCATTAAGAGGTAAGACTGCATTTATGGCAAGATCACTTAATGTATGGCATGAATAATATGCACTGTAGTTCCCGTATACATCCTGAATTTTTGTAACAAATGAATCAACACCTGTAATTGGATCAAGTGATTTTTCTTGAGGCTTTTTAACGCGGATCCAAAGACCTTTTATATCAGATAAAGTTATGTTTCGATTTAAAGTAAATATAACGCCACTTACATCAGTGTTTTCGTACAAAATCTTTTTTACACCTGCAATTGAAAGTGTTGAATCTCTAACAGCTGAATCTGACGTTGGATCTGAAGTATTTATAATAAATTCAAGTTCATCTGCAATCTGCATAAAGTCGGCATTTGTTTTTGCAGAAAGTTTTTTTGAAAAAAGCATGTAAAGTTCATTTTTACCAACTGCCGCTAAACTTAATGACATTGCAGGCGAAACTCTATCAAGAGATTTTAATTTTCCGCTTGCAGGTACTTCAATTAAATTACCGGCTAAATCTGTAATAAAACATTTTGAAGAATCAATATTTATGTCAAAAATTTCCGTCAAAGAAATATTTGTATCTGCTTCATCTAAAAACAAATCAAAATACAAACTGTCTGTTCCAGAAATTTTATTTGCAAGAGAAGAATCTTCTGTATAAATAAAAAATGGACTTTTTCCTTCCTGAGCCCAGCCTTTTGAAGAAGAAAAATATTTTTCTGTAGTAGAATCTGAAGCTTTGTAAGAAAAAGAATTTACACTTCCTAAAAAACTTGAAAAACGTACTCCGCCCAAAGTTCTGTTTGCACTTCCCTTAAATGCAGTTGAACGACTTCCGCCACTTATATCTGCTGCGTATTCTTTTATGCTCTCGCCCTCTGCCCAGCCATATTTTGAAATCCACTTGTAAGTATCACTAGAAGAATAAGAAGGTTTATTATCAAAAACATGAAACTCCAGGCGGTCAAGATATGAACTTGAAGAAGAAGCTGTACTTCCAATTACTTCAAACAATGACTGTCCGTCAGAATTTTTATATAAGTCATTTCCTTTTTCCCACACCTGATCACTTTCAACTGAAGAAGTCTTTTTAATAAAAAGAGCAAATACTGGTGAAGATGTATCCCAGTCACCGTAAAGGCTTTCTGTAAGGGAAGGTTCATCCTGGCATCCTTCATTTATTTTTATTGTGCACGAAAGATTTTCATATTTGTAATCATTTAAATTTAAATCCTGAATCAATAAATTTTTTTCTCTTATAAATGTTCCTGAAGGAGTAAGTGCACTTTTTATTACCCCCGTCCAATTGTGATAAGAACTTGAATTTACATCGATATCTTCTTTAACATAAGAAGCAATTCCAATTCTTATGCGACAAGGCTGTTCACTTTCTAAAGATGAAGCACTTGTAGTAAAATTTCTATAGAGGGAATGAATTGTAGTACTTGAAACAAGAGAATACTCTCCTTGAGATTCAATTTTTTCCATTGCTTCAAGATGACCATTTTGCGTACTTCCAAAACCGCTTATATTTATTCCGGAAGAATTATTAATTATTTCTCCGCCTACCTGTTCAACAAGATAAGTTTTTTTGTAAGTACTTGCCTGAATGTTATTAAAATCGCTAAGTGATGTACTTCCAATTGTAACTGGTTCAGAATATCTAAATTCAATAAAATTATGGGCATCATAATAAGGCTGTGAAGACACCCCCTCTGTTGCAGAATATTGAGTATGCAATTCCTGCCCTGTATAAACTGCACAAAGAACAGGAGCACATTTGTCTTCTGCTAAAGTACATGGCGAAGTTACATAATGTTTTATTCTGTTACCATAAATATCACGAAGGGTATAAAAATTATCTGTATCTGCTTTTGCAATAACTATATCAAGAACATTTGTCTGATGTTTTGGAGCTACATCTGCTCTTCCCCAGTCTGTACTTTCATCACTACCGCAAGAAGTACCTGTTGCATCAGAGTTCCATCTGTCGCCTAAAGTTTCATCGGTCTTAAGATAAATTTTTGTATATGATCTATCTTCAGAAATTGTACCTGTAAGTTCATTTTTTTCATTACTGCCACTTCCAATTTTTGCAAAATATTTTGGAGAAACAGAATTAAATGCCGTAAGATTAAATTTATTTTTTAAATCTTTACCTAAAAGAGCTGTATCAAATTCCATGCATACAATTGAATCACTTAAAGATTGAACTTTAATAATCTGCGGAGTTGTAAAATAAAAATTTGTATTTAAAGTTCCATCACTAGCTTCTGCGGCTGCAACACAAGCACTTGCCGTACAATTTTTTACAGTGCAGTTATACACTTCTGCAAAATTTTCTTCAGGATAAGAACCGCCAAGTTTTAAATTCCATTGAGAAGCAGAAATTAAATCCATACCATTGTCATAAAAATTTTCTCCGACAGAAATTTGTTTTCCACCTAAGTCAGAAAAAGTTGCAGAATAACTTAAAGGAAAGGTGCTTTGGGAATTTGGATAGGCTGTCTTAACTTGAGTGTTAAGAGTGTGAGTATTTGCCCCGTAAGAAAATAAATTATCTACCCCAGAAACATCATCTTTTTCTTTATATGCTGAACCTAAAAGAACTAAATCTTTTTTTACTTCAAGTTCATTTACAAAAGAAAATTGTCCTGCATAAAAAACAAAACTTCCTTTTATTGTACACCAGGAATTTACACTTAGAGAATCACATTCATGCAGATCCCCTTCAATAGAAAAGCCACTTCCACTTGAAATTTTACTTGAGCCATAAATGTATAAATCAGAAGAAAAAGTTACGTTATACTGAGCATTTACAAGTCCACTAAGCATTGCATAAGACGAATCTTTATTTTTGCAATTGTGTATAAAAGTTGTACAGTAAATACTTGATTCAATTAAAAGACCGTCACTTGTAATGTCAAAATATCCAATTTTTTTATCATCATCTTCACTTCCAAAATTACCTTTAATTTCAATGGCGGCACTGCCTGCATCAAGATAAAAATCTTTTGTATTTCCACTAACAGCACTATTGAAAACAATTTTATTGTTATTGGAAGTAATTGTAATTTTTGAAGAAGAATTTAATTTTACATTTCCAGCAGAAGACTTTCCAAAAGTAAGAGGTCCCTCAAATTTTAAAACGGATGAAGTAAAAGTTATGTCTCCGTCAAAAATATTTTCATCATTTGAAGAAGTCTGTTCAATATTGCCTTCAAAAAGACATGTACTTGAAGAATCAATATTTACAACTCCCTTGGAAATATTTAATTTTCCTTTAACATTTAAAGTTGAATTACTTACACTAAGACTTCCGCCAGTTTCATTAAGTTCTGCATCAAAAGTAATATCAGAATCTTTTAAGGTAATTTTTTTTGCATTAACTGCAGAAGTAAACTGTCCTTTAGCGCTATTAAAATTTACTTCATTAAAAGTATTATTCCATGGCATAGTGCTTGAAGAATAATCTGCATTGTAATTTATTACAGAAGAATCTCCATTAGTACAACCTGATGATGGAACACTTTGTATGTCAGCTCCATTAAAATTAAGAATATTCTCATTTCTAATAGCATCCACAACAGTAAAAGTTCCGGAAGTTAAAGTTAAAGTTCCGCTGTTTGTACAGTTTTTGCAACTAAAAGAAGCACCGTCAACTGTAAGTTTAGCTCCGTCTTCAATACTTACGCTTAAATATACAGGCGTTGTTTCATCGTCAAGTAAAGGAAAATTTACTGCACTCGAAGGAATGTTTATATCTTCTCCTGCCGCAGGACTTATATAATCCTTCCAGTTTTTTTCGTCACTCCAGTCACTTGAAACAGTTCCGCTCCACTCAGGACTTAATGCACTATCCTGATAATAAGAAAGAGTTTGTAATTCTTCAGAAGAAGTCTTATCTGCATAAAAAGAAAATTTTATTCCGTCATTTTGATCAACTGCGTATGGGAAAATAATTTCTACTGAAGGACTTTTACTTTTTGTTACCGTCAATGCAGTATTTGAAGTAACACTTAAAGAAATCTCCTGTGAACCAAGAGTATATTTTTCTGTTCTTGAAAGATTAGAATTTTTTACATCAGCTTTATAATAGAGAGTATCTGTTTCTACTGAAGATTTAAATAAAATGCTTACAGTCTGTCCAAGTCCTGCTGTTCCAGAAACAACTGCACCGCTTAAAAATGAAGTATTTACATTCATATCTCCGGAATAAGAAATTAATTTTGCATCAGAAAAATCTGTTGAACTTTTTACAGACCAGAGCAAAGGCATTGAAAGAGTGCTTGATGAATCTCCATTAATTGTAATTGAATCAGAATATGCTGAACAAACAGGTGCATCTTCTAAAGTCATAGAAGCAGAAACTAAATTTATACTATATGTTTTTTGAGAATCTAAATCGCTTGTAAGTGCTTTTAATTTTACATTTCCATTTTTAAATGTTATTGAAGTATTTTTTGAAGCAGTTTCAAAATACATTAATTTACTCATTGTTAGAGTATAATTATTTAAATTAATAGTAATACTTGTAGTGCTTGTATTTCCTGCAATTAAAGTTGAAATACTTGTATCAGAAGTTAAAGTTATTTCTGCATTAGATCTTAATGTAACTGTATCAGAACTTTGCGGATAAGAAGTTGAAGGACCAAAACCCGATGACCATTTTGAAGTATCTGTCCAGTTACCGCTTGTTTCATTGGTAGACCATGTATAAGTTGCTGCATGCAGAAAACTTGCAGAAAAAAAAGTCAGTATGAGAAAAAAAATAATTTTACGTCTGGCAAAAGTTTTCAAAAAATACCTCGCAATTTTACCGATATATACTCCCTTCAATTTTCGGCATTAAAAAAGTAAATTTTAGATAGTATTATATAGAAAAAGACATAAAAATTCGCTATATTTTATGAACAATGGAATCGGTGGTAAAGGGTATAAAAGAATATTTTCTCTCTTTTAAAACAACGGGCATTTTTAACCGCAATAAGACAGAAATAATTCAGGTAAACAATCTTGCTTTAGGCATGTCTGCTGTAATTGCCTTGATAATGTTTCTTATTATGGACGGAATTATTCTTTTTTCAAATGCAGGACTTTTTTACAATGATGACAAAGACTATATAATGTTTATTTTATATACAGTCCTTGCTGTTTTAGATTTGATTTTTATTTTTATAGTTTCTTTTGTTACAAAAAAAATTCCTTCCCTTGTCTTACCGCTTTTTTACTTTCAATATGTAGTAATTTTTTTGTATGCAATTTTCAACAGTTTTATAATTGAACCTCTAGGTCTTGTTTTTTCATGCCAGCTGGTAATTTTAATTTTTCCGATGATTATTTTAGACAAAAGTTACAGAGTAAATTCTTTTGTTACTATACTTTTTATTTGTTTTATTATCTGCAGTCATTATTTTAAAGGAAAATGCCTGATGAGTTTATGGCAACAGAATTATGTAAATACTATTGCTTCATATATAATCGGTCTTGCAGCAGGACAGACAATTCGACATTCAAGACTTCAGGCTATAGAAAACAAAAGACAGATTGTAATCCAGCGTGATACAGATACATTAACACAGCTTCCAAACCGCAGAAAACTTTTTGAAGATTTAACTGCATCTCAGGAAGGAAGGGCAGAAAGTGTTAAATGTCTTTTTATGATAGATATCGATTTTTTTAAAAAATACAATGACACTTACGGTCATCAGACTGGTGATGAAGTTTTATTTAAAATAGGAAAAACATTTAAAAAATTTGGAGACAAAACAGGCTTTGAATTATACCGCTACGGTGGTGAAGAATTTGTAGGCTGTTACAGAAAGGCAGCCCCTGCAGAATTTGAAGTACTTTTACATTCACTTTGCAAGGCTGTCCATGAACTTCGTATTGAACAAGGTATTCCTGACAAACCTTATCTTACAATAAGCATAGGCTTTTGTGATGTTTCAAAAACTAAGGCAGAAAACTTTGATCAGATGATAAGCCAGGCAGACACTGCACTTTACGAAGCAAAAAACCGTGGCAGAAACTGTGTAGTTGAATACAAATAAATTTTTCATTAGAATGACTGCATGAACGCAATTATTACAGTAGTCGGAAGCGACAAAGTAGGCATTATTGCCAAAGTAACAGCTCTTCTTGCAGAAAATTCAATTAACATTGACGACATTACTCAGACAATTTTAAGCGGAAACTTTGTCATGATGATGATGGTTGACCTTAATAAAAGCACAATTTCTATTGATCAGTTAAGATCAAAACTTTTAAAGCTTGGCGAAGAAATGGTCGTTGAAATGAATATAATGAACGAAAAAGTTTTTTCTGCCATGCACAGAGTTTAAGGCATTAAAAAAGTTCTGTAATTTCTTTAAGCGATTTACATTCCCTGTATATAATTTTACTAAGTTCTTCATTGCAGGGAATTCTGTCCGGAACCATTATTACGTTTAGTCCTGCACTGTGAGCACTTTTTACCCCGTTGGGACTGTCTTCTACTGCAAAACATTCTTCTGGGGCTATGTTAAGGGACTTGCTTGCCTTTAAATAAATTTCTGGGTCGGGTTTACTTTTTGTAACCATATCTCCGCAGGTAATAGTTTTAAAATAATCTATAAGTCCTGCAGCAGTAAGCTGTCTGTAAACTGCCTCTTTTCTTGTAGAAGAAGCAAGGGCAAGAACATATTTTTCTTTAAGAAAATCAAGACATTCTTTTACATAAGGCATTACTTTTATTCCTTCATTTTCTTCTATCTTAGTAAAAAAATGTGAAGTTTCTTCCATAAATTTATCTGCAGCTTCAAGACTACCCCACTCTTTTGAAAGAAGAGCAAGGGTATCTTTTCTTGAAGTACCAAGACATTTTGTAAACAATACTTCAGCACCAGGAAGTTTAAGCTTTTGTCCTGCAAGAAACCATGTTTTTTGACAGATACTTTCTGTATCTAAGAGAACACCATCCATGTCAAAGATAAAAGCTTTTATGTTTTTCATATGCTGAATGTAGCATTTATTTTAGTCTTGGAAAAGTGGAGTAGAAAGATAACGGTCTCCTGTATCCGGCAGAAGAACTACAATATTCTTTCCTTTAAATTGAGGACGTTTTGCAACTTCAATGCCAGCCCATAAAGCAGCACCAGAAGAAATACCTACAAGAACTCCTTCTTTTTTGCCAACTTCTTTTCCAACAGCAAATGCATCTTCATTTTTTACTGCAATTACTTCATCATAAATTTTTGTATCAAGTACATCAGGAACAAAACCCGCTCCAATTCCCTGAATTTTATGTGGTCCTGCAATACCAGTTGAAAGAACGGCAGAAGTTGCAGGTTCAACAGCAATAATTTTTACTTCAGGATTTTTAGATTTAAGGTACTGACCAACGCCTGTAATAGTTCCGCCTGTACCAACACCTGCGATAAATACATCAACTTTTCCATCTGTATCTTCCCAGATTTCTGGTCCTGTTGTATCAAAATGTGCCTTTGGATTTGCTGGGTTTACAAACTGACCTGCAATAAAACTGTTTGGAGTATTTTTTTTGATTTCTTCAGCTTTTTCTATGGCACCCTTCATGCCTTTTGAACCTTCAGAAAGCACAAGTTCTGCTCCATAAGCCTTCATTAACTGTCTGCGTTCAACAGACATTGTTTCTGGCATTACAATTACCAGTTTATAACCTCTGGCTGCAGCTACGGAAGCAAGTCCAATACCTGTGTTACCGGAAGTCGGCTCTATAATAGTTGAATCTTTTGTTAAGATACCTTTTGCCTCTGCGTCATCAAGCATTGCTTTTGCAACCCTGTCTTTTACGCTTCCTGCAGGATTTAAATATTCCAATTTTGCAATTACTTTTGCTTCAAGCTTTTCTGCTTCTTCAATATGAGTCAGTTCAAGAAGTGGTGTGTGACCTATCAAAAGATCTGCTGATTTGTAGATTTTTGCCATAGTTTTCTCCCATAAAAAATAAATGATTTATGAGTCTGTTATACTTCTGCTTTCCTACTATGTCAATAGGTTTTATACTTTTCTAAATAAAAAAAATGTCTATGGACGCAATAAAAAATATAGGCTAATATCTTCCTATTAAAACGGTAGGTGAAATAATGTTTAAAATTTCAACACGCGGACAATATGCACTTTTAATAATGACTGAATTAGCTCTTCAAGACCCAGAAAAATACATTCCACTTAAACTCTTATCACACAGATACAATCTTTCAGTTAAATATTTAGAGCAGATATTAATTCAGCTTAGTAAAGACGGACTTGTTACAGGAATGCGTGGTAATAATGGCGGTTATAAATTAAGCCGTACTCCTGAAAAATATACAGTCGGAGAAATTCTACGTTCAACAGAAGGCGATTTATCACCTCGCGGAACAACGGACAATAATGCTGTTCACAGTATTGGAAATGATGCTTTCTGGAAAGACTTTGAAGATACAATAAATAATTTTGTTGATTCAATTACACTTGAGCAGCTAGCTTCAAAAAACCGTGACTTCTGCGGATTTGACTACTGTATTTAGGCGGATTTTTTTATGATTAAAAACTACCTTTGGATTTTTTTTATTTCAATGCTTCCACTAGTTGAACTAAGGGGGGCTATCCCTGTTTCGCAAGCTCTTGAAATGCCAGTAATTCCTTCATACATCGTAAGTATTTTAGGAAACATGTTGCCAGTCCCTTTTATTTATTTTTTTGCAAGAAAATTTCTTGAATGGGGACAGAACAAAAAAATAATCGGTTCAATATGCCACTTTTTCTTAACAAAAGGAAAGGCTGCCGGTCAAAAACTTGAAACAAAAGCAGGCCGTGGATTTTTTATAGCACTTCTGCTTTTTGTTGCAATACCTGTTCCTGGAACTGGAGCCTGGACTGGAACTCTCGCTGCAAGTCTTTTAAATTTAAAATTTAAAGATACAGTCATTGCAATTATGCTAGGAGTTCTCTTAGCAGGTATAATTATGATGCTGGCATCTTTAGGTCTTTTTACAACAATTTTTTCTTTGGGGAATAACTAAAAGTTGCAATTTTTATCCAATAGATTAATTTTTTAAATGAAGGTAAAGAACTGTTTTGAAAAAAAATAAAATTAAGAACAGAATAAAAAAATATATTTTACTTTTTGTGATTATAATTTTTTTTACATATATTTTATTAAATATTTTTGTATCTTTTTGCAGGATTAAAGTTGATTCTTCCATAATCGAAAAACAGACAGATATTTCTCTAAGCTTAGACCAAATGCATCTGTCAAATTTTGTAATCTTCGATAATAAAAATATTTATTTTAAAAAACTGCCTCTTTTTATGGACATAAATAAAAATAAACTTGCATCCCTTACGGCAGAAATTTACTTAAAGGAAAATTTTTCTTATTGGAATAAATTAAAAGGTCCTAAAAAAAAGTTTTTAATCTTTACTACAAAACGCTACATTGAATGGCATTTTAATTATAAAAAATGCTACAACTATATTTTTTCAAAAGGATATTTTTCCAACGGAATATACGGAGCCATAAACGCAAGTAAAAATTATTTTTCAAAAGATTTTTCTTTTCTTACAGAAATGGAATTTATAAAACTGTGTCTTCAGTTAAGAGATTCGTCTTATTACAATATACTTTCTAACAGTGCAAGGTGCGATCTTGTATCCGAAGACATGTATTGTGCCTACAACGAAAGTCTTGATTATTAAGCTGAATTTTTACAAAAAACACTACCATGCATATATAAATTCCCTTTAACAAAAATAAAAATCTAATTATAATCAGCCTATGAAACTTGAAAAAATTTTTAAGTGTGAAAATAAAAAACTTTATTTTTTAAATGATTCAAAAGAACTTTCTGCACAAAAAATTCCTTTTGTTAAAGCAGACGATTTTATAAAGGGCTCTATGCCTGATGTTGCTCTTTTTGCCATAGGAATAACATTTAAACAGATTGGAAATGAAGATGAAGGCTATAATGAAGAATTTTTAGCTTCCCTTAGAGACGCTCTTAAACTTCTGGAAGAAAAACATATATTTACTTTTATAATTCCGCTTGCAGAAGAAGAAATTAATGCTGGCAGAGGTGAAGAAGTTACAGCTTCATTTAAACACTGTGCACGACGCATTAAAGACTGTACAAATCTTGCAGGTTTTGCACTTGCTAAAGGAATAGACAAAGCTTTATTTATAAGTGAATTAAGTGCAAAGCATGAACAGTATGTATTTTTTTCTACACAAGACGAAGATTCATCTTTAGTAGAATACACTCTGTCTGATAAGTAAAATAATCTAACATAATTTAATTGAATAAAAAAATAGAAATTTCTATAATGGCGTCATGCGCATAAAATTAGAAAATCTAAAAAAAACATATAAGGCTGGAAAAAACACACCTCAAGTTCAGGCTGTAAAAAATATAAGCCTTGAAATCCCGTCTAACTGTATTTACGGTATAATCGGTAAAAGCGGAGCCGGTAAGTCTACTTTGGTCAGGCTTATAAGTTTACTTGAAGAAGTTGACAGTGGCTGTGTCTACTATGATGAAAAACGTGTAGATAATCTTAAAAAAAATGAATTAATTGCACAGCGCCGTAGAATTGGAATGATATTTCAGAATTTTAATTTATTTTCTTCACGGACTGCAGCACAAAATATTGCCTACCCTATGGAAATTTGCGGTACTCCAAAAGAAAAAATAAAAAACCGCGTAGAAGAATTACTCTCCCTTGTTGACTTAAGCGGAAGAGGCAATGCGGCTATAAGTACTTTATCCGGCGGACAAAAACAACGTGTTGCTATTGCCCGAGCCCTTGCCTGTAACCCAGATATTCTTTTTTGTGACGAAGCAACAAGTGCCTTAGACCCCCAGACAACAAAATCTATTCTTGAACTGATTAAAAAAATTCAGTCACAGATGAATCTTACCGTTGTGATGATTACCCATCAAATGGAAGTTGTACGCGATGCCTGTGATTTAGTTGCAGTCGTAAATGACGGCCAGGTTGTAGAAAGTGGCAGCGTTAATGAAATTTTTACAAATCCTCAGTCTGAAGTTACTAAAGATTTTCTTTCGCATATTTCTTCAAATACGCAGCTGGTTCAATGGGCAAAAAATAATAATTCATATATTCTCACTTTTCCGGATAAACAGCAGAATCAACCTGTTTTAAGTGAACTTGCCAAAAAGTTTGATGTTAATTTTAATATTCTTGCAGCAGGAGTTCAGCATTTAACTGATTCCAGTGTTGGAAAAATGACTGTTTCTTTTACAGGCTCTGATGATGAACTAAAAAAAGCTTTTGCCTTTCTTGAAGAAAAAGGTGTCAAAGTTTTTAAAGAAAATTTTACGGAGGATAAATAATGTCTTCTTTTGCTTCATACGATTTTGCTAAATATTTTGACCAGTTAGGAAAAGCTACAGGTCAGACACTTGTTATGGTGGGAGTTTCTGTATTATTCAGTTTGATAATAGGAATTCCGCTTGGAATTTTACTTGCAGTAACTGATAAACAAACAGGCATTAAAAAAAATCCTTTGGTTTACAGCATATTTTCATTTATCATAAATATTTTAAGGGCAATACCTTTTGTAATTCTTGCAATTTTACTTTTTCCCTTTACAAGAGCTATAGTAAAAACTGCTATAGGAACAAAAGCATCTATTGTTCCTTTAACTATTGCTGCAGTACCTTTTGTAGCCCGTGTAATTGAATCCGCAATTAAAGATGTTGACGAAGGAGTCATTCAGGCAGCAAGGGCAATGGGTTCTACAAACATGCAGATTATTTTTAAAGTCATGGTACCCGAAGCTTTACCTGGTATTATAAACGGAATTACCCTTACTATAATAAATTTAATTGGTTATTCCGCTATGGCTGGTACTTTTGGTGGTGGCGGTTTAGGCGATGTTGCAATCCGTTATGGTTATCAGCGATACCAAGTTGAATATATGTTGGGCTGTGTAGTCATAATTTTATTTTTTGTAGTTGTAATTCAGTTTTTGGGAACAAAAATAGCAAACGCAATTATGAAAAGCCGCTAGTAAAAAAAATTTAAATTTTATATTGACTAGATAATTGCCTATAGGTATAGTAGGTTATTATATTTCAAATCTTATTAAAAGGAGATTTAACTATGAAAAAAACATTGAAATTTGTTCTTCTTGCAGCATCTCTTGCACTTGCATTTACAGCATGCTCAAAGTCTGACAAAAAAGTTATTAAAGTTGGTGCAACCCCTGAACCTCATGCAGAAATGCTCAATCTTGTAAAAGACGATCTTTCTAAGGCTGGATACAAACTTGAAGTTGTTGAATTTACAGATTATGTTGTTCCAAACGAAGCTCTTGAATCTGGTGAAATTGATGCTAACTTCTTCCAGCACAAACCTTATCTTGATTCATTTAATTCAGAAAGAGGCTATCATCTTGTAAGTGCAGCAGGCATTCATATTGAACCAATTGCACTTTATTCAAAAAAAATCACAAGTCTTGACTCCCTCGCTGATGGTTCTACAGTTGCAATTCCAAACGATCCTACAAATGAAGGTCGTGCACTTTTACTTTTACAGGCAGCAGGTCTTATTACACTTAAGGCAGATGCAGGTCTTGAAGCAGTTCCAGCAGATATTGCAGAAAATCCAAAGAATCTTAAATTTTCAGAAATTGAAGCAGCTTCTCTTCCACGTGTACTTTCTGACGTAGATGCAGCAGTTATTAACGGAAACTATGCTCTTCCTGCAGGTCTTAATGCATCAAAGGACGGTCTTTTTGTAGAAGGTGCAGAATCTCCTTACGTTAATGTAATTGCAGTAAAAGAAGGCAACGAAAACTCAGAAGCAATTAAGGCTCTTATCAAAGCTCTAGAAAGCGACAAGGTAAAGTCTTGGGTTGCAGAAAAATATCCAAACGGTGAAGTTGTAACTGTATTTTAATTGAATTATTAAAATTATTTTTTAATAATCACTTAATGGCGTCATTCTAAGAAAAGCTTTTGTAAGTTTTAAGAGTGGCGCTTTTTTTATCAAAGGAAGTTCCTTATGTTTTTTACAAAATTACCCTATTCATCTATTTTTAATCTAAATGAAGTCATTAAGGCAAAAGATGGTCTTGTAATAAGCAAAAATGTCTGTTCAAGTAAATCTTGCGATTTAACATTTTATTCTTTTGGACAGAATGAAGGAATTACATGGCAGACTGTTCCCTACGATTTATTTCTTTATGTTTTACAGGGAAATGTAAATTTTGAACTTAAAAATAATAATAAAATCATACTTGAAAAAGCATGTACAAGTTCAGTAATATTTATAGAAGCTCAGAAAGAATTCCAGATTTCTGGTAAAAAAAATGAAGCCTATAAAATACTTTTTATTGCACTAAAAAAAAATATACAGGGAGGAAATTGTATGTTTATTAAAAATTTTGATCAGGGAAAAGTTGTAACCTTAAAAAATCAGATTGAATTTGAAGAAGGTACTATTGTAAGTAAAACTCTTGTAAATAGTTCCGCTTTAACAATGACACTTTTTGCCTTTGACAAAGAACAGGGTGTAAGTACTCATGCAGCCCCAGGAGACGCTTTTGTTGTCTGCCTTGAAGGTACTGCAGAAATTGAACTTAACGGAACAAAACTTTCAATAAAAGAAGGAGAGTCTTTAATTATGCCGGCAGGAGCCCCGCACGCACTAAAGGCACTCACTCCTTACAAGATGCTTTTAACTGTTGTAAAGGCATAAAATTTAGATGTACTGCTTTACATCCTTGTGAACAATATTCTTTGTTTTTACACCAACAATATATGTTCCCCAGATTTGAGTAAGTACATCAATTCCGCAAGCAAAGGCACATATAATCGGAGAGGCAGCTTTTAGTAAAAGATATCCTGCTTCAAAACCGCGCCCATACATCATACAAAGCATGGTTATTGCAATAAATGGTCCTCCTTGAGGAAGTGCACCAAGGGCAAAGGAAATTACAAAAGATGTTGCACCAATCCAGAGGGCATCAAGTACTGTAACTCCAAGAGGTGTATATGAACGCAGAATTACTACAAAACATACACTGGTTACCAGGGCAGCTCCTCCCCGTGCAAAAATTGAAAAGAGTGGCATTACAGTAGAATTAATTCTTCTTCTAATTCCAAGACTTTCTTTTCCATGGCGAAGGGCTAATGTTAAAGCTGCATTTGTGTCACCGCTAAAAAATGCAACTAAGAAAGGACATAAACTTGCATACAGATAGTGGAAGGGATGCAGGTCATGACAAAGAAAGTGTAAAACCAAAGGATATATTACAACCCCAATTAAAATTAAATCCACCAGAAGCATAAGTATCAGTGGAAGGAAAATACCCGTTTTTATTATTGCAATGAAATCTAAAGTCCATTTAGCAGAAATTGCAATCATTCCGACTGTAAAAATTTCTGTAATAAAACTCATAACAATGTAGCAGACTTTACTTAATGAATCAAAAAGCGTTACTGCCTGCTTAGAAGAAACTTTATCACTGGCAGCTCCAGCACCTGCAAGACCTGCAAAAATAAAACATGGTAAAAGAAAAGCTCCGTCAACTAAAGCACCAAAACCACTATATGGAAAAATTGAAGCAATAAGAGTTCTTAAATTTAATGTCTGTACTTCACTTACTTTTTCTACTGTAATAGGAATACGCGGAAGTTTTACAATTAAAGCAGATAAAAGTCCGATGAGTGTCAGAGCAAAAGATGAAGCTAAAATTACGCCTCCTGTCCACAAGGCAGTACGAGTCATCAAACGTTCATCACGAAGCTTAAAAAATGATGTTGCAATAGAAAAAAACATTACAGGCAAAAGTCCATAACGGCAGAATCTTAAAACAATTTCTACTGCTGCATCTATAAATGCCTGTCCCTGAATGCTTGTAAGCGGAAGAATAAAAGCGGCTGCAACGCCAAGTACTATACCAATTAAATATTTAAGCCAAAGTTTCATAATGCCAAAAAGTATACCAAAGATAAGGGTTGTTTGCAAAGAGATTTTTGTATGTTATAATCACCCTTATGGAAAAAACAATTTTAGTAGCTGGTAAAGATTCTCCTGCAGGCAGTGTATTTGCTGAAGGACTTACATTTTCTGGACGTAACGTAGTTGTTACTGGAGATGAAGTTGAAGTTAATGAAGAAAATATTAAAGATGAAGATGCACAAACTGAACGTATTCAGAGGGCTGCAGGTTTTTCAACTGTAGAATGGACAAGAGCTTCTGCTGTTTCTGCAAGAACAATTGTTCTTCAAACAGAAAATCTTTTTAGTTCCATGGATGAAGCTGTTCTTTTTTTTGATGAAGAATATTTTGCTTCACTTGCACAAAAAATGGATGCCGGAGAAATTGGTCGCTCCTGTGATGAAATGATTACAGGCTATCAATATCTTACAATGGAAATTCTTTCACGCTTTGAAAAGAAAAATTCAGGCGATGAAAAACCTGGTAAACTTATATTCTTATTAAAAGAAGGTCCTTGCGTAAGTGATGTAGTGCGTTCTCCTTCTTTAAGAAACGGTTCTGCATCTATTGCAAGTCCGCTTGTTGCTTCTGCAGCTGGTGCTTTTACTTCTTTTGCAGAAAATATTGTAGCTCTTTACGGCGATACATCATATGCAAACATTATTTTAGTGCGTGGAGATTTAACAAGCGATACTGCTTCTTCAGATGACCAGCTTGCAAAATGGCTCTCTTCTTATTTAGATGAAGTTGACGGCTTAAAGTCAAAGCTTAGTGCAAAAAAAAGCCTTAACTGGATAAAGCCTGGTGCAAAAGCCGGCGGTGGATTTTCTTTTTTTAAGTAAAGGGCATTTCTAAAAAGAATCTGTAAAAAATATTTTATAAGGAAAAAGATGGACTGGAATTTTATTTGTGACTGTATAATTAAACTTTGCTTAAGTTTTGTCTGCGGATTTATTCTTGGTATAGAACGAAAATCAAGACAGCAGACTGTAGGCATGAGAACTTTAATTTTAATCAGTGTTTCTTCTACTCTTCTTGCCTTGCTCAGTTCTTACATGGCACTTGTAAATGATATTCATCAAGGAGATCCTTCACGCATCGCAGCAGGTGTTGTAAGCGGAATTGGATTTTTAGGCGGTGGTGCAATTTTACATCAGGGGCTTAACATAAAAGGTCTTACTTCTGCAGCAATAATCTGGGCCGCCGCAGCACTGGGACTTGCAATTGGTTCAGGATTATACATTCAGTCTTTTGCAGCCCTGGCAATAATTGTTTTTTCACTTCTTATTTTGGAAAAAGCAGAAGACCATTGGTTCCCGGCCGGAAGAAGCAAAACAATTCATCTTATCTTTAGAGATGACGGACTTAATCTTGATGACATTAAGAAAAAAATTGAAAGCACTGGAATTGTCGTAAAAGATTTAAACTTAAGCAAAGTTATGAGCCAGCGTGAAATTATCTTACGCTATCAAGTAAAAACTCCTCGCGAAATTGACATGATTGCTCTTGCAGAAAATTTAAATTCAGAAAACAAACTTCTGGAATTTTCTGTTACCGATTAAAAAATATTGTCGCAGAAGACTGATTTCACTATAATTATTCCTTATGGTTATTGCAGAAAATCCATTGATTGTTCAGTCTGACCGCACTCTCCTGCTTGACGTTCATGCTCCTTTAGCTAATGAATGCCGCAATGCACTTATTCCTTTTGCAGAACTGGAAAAATCTCCGGAACATTTACATACATACAGATTAACTCCACTTTCTTTATGGAATGCTTCAAGTGCAGGTTTTGACAGTACAATGGCTGTTGATGTCTTAAAAAAATATGCCCGCTACGATGTTCCTCAGTCTGTATGCACATGGATTAGCGAAACTGCAGGACGTTTTGGAAAATTACGTCTTGTACCCGGTCCGCAAATTGAAGGTGAAGAATATCTTTATCTTGTAAGCAAAGACCCTTATGTTTTTAAGGAAATAGATTCCAATGCTTTTGCAAAAAAACTTCTTGTTTCCTGCATTTACAAAAAGCCAGACAATGACTGTACACAACTTTCTGAAGAAGAAAAAAAATTCTGCTTTATGCTCAAACTTACAGACCGCGGAACAATTAAACAGAATCTTTTAACATTAGGCTGGCCTGTAAAAGATGACGTTCCTTTAGTTGACGGAGAACCCTGCCAGATTGAATTACGCGAAACAACTTTAAGCGGTAAAAAATTTGAAATCAGAAATTATCAAAAAGAAGCTGCTGAAATTCTAGTAGGCGACAAAAGACCCGGTACAGGTTTTGGAACTATTGTACTTCCATGTGGTTCTGGAAAAACAGTTGTCGGCATAAAAGTAATGAGTCTTTTAAAGACAAATACATTGATTATCACGACAAATATTTCTGCAGTACACCAGTGGATTGATGAACTTGTAGACAAAACAACTCTAAATCGTGAAGACATATCTGAATACACTGGTGAAGAAAAAACAATCAAAGCAGTTACAGTTGCAACATATCAGATTTTAACATGGAGACCGGATAAAAATTCTCCCTACCCGCATTTTTCTTTGTTTAGAAAACGAAACTGGGGACTTATAATCTACGATGAAGTACATATGCTGCCAGCTCCAGTCTTTAGAGTTGTTGCAGAATTACAGGCAGTAAGGCGCTTAGGTCTTACCGCAACTCTTGTACGCGAAGACGGATGTCAGTCTCATGTATTTTCTTTAGTTGGTCCAAAACGTTATGATGTTCCATGGAAAGAACTTGAACACAGTGGCTGGATTGCAAAGGCAGAGTGTGTTGAAATAAGAATAGACTTTGATGAAGAAAATCAACTTAAGTATGCAGTTGCTTCAGCTAGAGAAAAATACAGAATTGCAAGTGAAAACCCTCTAAAAAAACAAATAGTAAAATCTCTTGTAGAAAAATACTGCAATGATAAAATACTGGTCATAGGGCAGTATCTAAACCAGCTTGATGAACTTGCACAAATATTAAATGCACCTTTACTTACAGGTAAAACTGCAAACAGTGAACGCGATAAAATTTACAATGACTTTAGGGCTGGAAAAATCCGTGTACTTGTAGTAAGTAAAGTTGCAAACTTTGCAATCGATTTACCGGATGCAAGCATGGCAATTCAAGTAAGCGGAACCTTTGGATCAAGACAGGAAGAAGCTCAGCGACTTGGAAGAATTTTACGTCCAAAAGAAAGAACTTCACGTTTTATTACATTAATTACACGTAATTCAGTTGAAGAAGATTTTGGAAACAACAGACAAAAATTTCTTGCAGAACAAGGATATTCCTATAAACTTATCAGATACAACTGCCAAAATGATTTAGAAGAACTTGATAAAAATTCTGCAATAGACTTCGGAGGTTGATTTTGACAGTAGATCCAAAAGTTCTGCGCATATTACAGTGGCGTGAAAGTTTAAGTACTCTGCCGGACGATAAATTTTTTGACATTATGAAAATTTATTTAGGAGACATAAAAACTCCTTTTAACAAGCAGAAACTTGTTGAACAATTAAGTTCATTTCTGGCAAGAGAAGAAAATATTTCTTCAATAAAAAATCTGCTTTCACAATGGGATGCAGAAATTATAAGTGCTGTATATTTTATTCCAGACCTTACAATAGAAAAACTTGTTTCATTTTTTAGCACGACTTATACTTATTCAGTTATATATGAAAAAATTACAAACCTTGAAGAACGCCTCATTCTTTACAGACAAAAAAATACTCAAAAAAATATAAATGTAATAAAAATTAATCCATTACTTGAAAGCACATTAAATTCTTTTATTTCACTTCAACAAATTTTGCCTTTACAGGAACTTACATTTGCGGATAGTGAAAATACATTTTTTCTTTCATCACAAGTTATTGCTTCTTTTATTTCTTTTGCAGCAGAAAAAAAAGATTTATGCAAGGCAGACGGCACTTTAAAAAAGAAAACTGTCAGTGAATTAGAAAAAATTTTCTGCAAGGGAAAATCTGACACACAAATAATCAGCTCTCTTGAACTTTTAACAAAGGCACTTTCAAATCTGCTTTTAATATACGAAGGAACAGACGGTATTTTTATTGACTATGAACGTCTTGAAAATTTTTGCAATCTAAATGAATGTGAACAAAAACTTTATATTTGTGTCGCAAGCACAGGACATTTTGCAAGAAATACTTTGCAAAAAAATGCACAATTTCTTTTAGAATTTTTAAAAAATCTTTCCGGTAAATATTTTACCCGCGAACTTTTAAAGCGCCTTGCATTTTTACTTCAAACCCGCAATGCACAAAATTCAACTGAACAGCCAAGCCGCTTTGCCCGTATGCTAGCACGTTCTACAGATGAAGAATTTTCTGAACAATCTGCACTTTCTGTTATAGATGCAGTTATTGACAGTGCAATTGAATTTGGTTTTATTTCTTCTGCTGGTAAAAACGAAAAACAGGAAACTTTATATACACTTTCAACTTATTTTGCTGATTTGCTTGCACAAAAAAACACTGAAGACCATAAAAAACTTTTGAGCATCGATGCATCTTTTACAGTTACCGTAATGCCTGGACTTTTACTAAGAGACTTGCTTATTCTTACAAAATGCATGAATTGTATTTCATGTGATTTAACTGCACTTTATGAAATTTCAAAAAAATCTTTTATGCGTGCCTTTGATTTAGGGCTTGATGTAGAAAAACTTCTTTTAATTTTACAAAAATATTCTCTTTATGAACTTCCTCAGAATTTAAAAGTAAGTGCCAGAGAATGGTATGCTTCTTATTCTTCTGCCAGTATTTATAAAGGTTATGTTTTAAAAGTAAATGAAGAAAATAAAACTCTGGTAGAAAAAAATCCAGTTCTTTCTCCTTTTATAAAAATCATTCTTGCCCCTGGAGTATTTTTATTAAACGTTCAGTCAGATGAAGAAATAAAAAATATTATTGCAAAAAGCGGACTTGACTTTTTAGGAACAATAAAAGAACCCCCTAAAGAAAAACAAATCCTTTCGCTTCCAAAAATATCTTTTTCATGTCAAAACAATTTTTTAAATTATTCAGCACAAGAAAATACATTTGTAAATCCAAAAGTTGCATCTTTGGCCATGGAATCTTTAAAACTTGAACTTGATAAAATGGATATTACAAAAGAACAAAAAGAAGAACTTGAAGAAAGAATAAAACGCAAAATAATTTTAACCAAAGAACAGCTTCGCCCTTCAACTGTAACTTTTGAACGTCTTGAAGCCGGCGGCATGGATTTTGCAGGAAAATTACATATTCTTACAAATGCAATTTCTTCTCAATCTTTAGTTGTAATTGAAATGGAAGGCGAAAAAAATCAGCTTACAGGAAAACCTCTTGCCCTCTTAAACCGAGGAGAAAATGTCCAGGTACGAATAAAACTTCAAGACAGCGAAGACACATTAGATTTACTGGTTGCAAAACTAACTAATGTAAAAAAACTACGCCCTTCATTCTTTATCTAAATTGACATTTTCTTTTATTCTGTGTATTTTCCCATTAAATCTTAATTTTTGGGAGAGTCACTATGAATAAATACGTAAAAAGGTATTTAGTTGACGCATTGGGTGGAATGGCATCTGGTCTTTTTTCTACCCTCATTATTGGTTTGATTATCAAACAGATTGGTTCCTTTTTTCCTACCCCAGAATCTTCTTCTCCTGCAGTTTTAATTTACACGGGACAATTTTTTATTCAGATTGGAAATGTACTTTCTGTTTTAACAGGTGCAGGTATTGCGGCCGGAACAGCCCATGCTTTAGGTGCCCCCAGGCTTTGCATATGTTCTTCATTAATCACAGGAACATGCGGTGCCTATGCACTTAAATTTATTAATGCTATCAGTCACAATGCACCTTCTTTAATTACTGACACAGGAGCTATCTTACTTGCAGGCCCAGGAGATCCACTTACAGCTTTTGTTGCAGCTTTAGTTGGAGCAGAATTAGGACGTCTTGTCTGTGGAAAAACAAAAGTCGACATTCTTTTAGTTCCGGCAGTAACAGTTATTTCTGGAGTACTGGCTGCAGTTATTTTTGGTATTCCTTTATCAAAAGCCGCTAAATGGCTTGGCGACGCAATTCAGCTTGCAACTGAACTTCAACCTTTCTTTATGGGAATAATTATTTCTGTTGTAATGGGCATGATTTTAACTTTACCAATTTCTTCTGCCGCAATTGCAATTATGCTTTCATTAGGAGGAATTGCAGGTGGAGCTGCAACTGCAGGATGTTCAGCACAGATGATTGGTTTTGCAGTTATAAGTTTTATTGACAACAGATGGAATGGACTTTTTGCCCAGGCAATTGGAACAAGTATGCTTCAGATGCCAAACATTATTAAAAATCCGCGTATATGGATTCCGCCAACACTGGCTTCTGCAATTACAGGTCCTATAGCAAGCTGCTGGTTTAAGATGAAAACTTTACCCGCAGGCTCTGGGATGGGGACAAGCGGACTTGTAGGTCAGATTATGACATGGCAGGCAATGGCCGGAAGTGAAGCTTCATGGTTAATTATTTTAAAAATGATTCTCGTAGATATAATTTTCCCGGCTCTTCTTTCTTTTGCAATTTACTGGTTTATGCGTAAAAAAGGCTGGATTAAAGACGGTGATATGATTTTACAAAATGCCTAAAATATTTTTTTCTTAAAAGTGTAATTTTTTGTAATTTTTTTTGAATATTATAAGTACGTTATACATTTTTGGCAGTCTGGTTGTTAACCAGGCTGTTTTTTTTGTGAGGTAAATTATGAAAATATTTTTTATTCAAAGAATTTTAATTTTAATTGCAGCAATATTTTTTGTTTCATGTAAAAATTTTTCTTCAATTCAGGAAACTTCAAATCTAGATTCTTCTGAAAGTTTAAAAGTTTTAAGCTGGAATGCACAGACATTTTTTGACAGCGTCACAGACGGAAATGAATACAGCGAATTTATAAAAAGTAAAACCTGGTGCAGAGATTTTTACATAGAACGCTTAAAGCGATTGGTAAAAGTTTTAAAAGCATCTTCAGCCGATGTAATAATTCTTCAGGAAATAGAAAACGAAGGAGTAATGCATGATATAAATAATTTTTTAGCCCTCGAATGGAATTTAAAAAAAAATTATTCTTATGCGGCTTTTTCAAAAGATGCATCTTCTTCAATAGGCTGTGGAATTTTTTCCCGCTACCCTCTAAAAGACATGAAAGTTCATTCAGTTAAAATAGACAATAACTATAAAGAAATGCCTTCACTGCGACCTCTAAGTCAGATAAGTGTGTGTAAAAATAATAGGGAACTTGTAATTTTAGTAAACCACTGGAAAAGTAAATCGGGAGGAGAGGAAGAATCAGAAATATGGCGTAACTGGCAAGAAAAAGTTTTAAGCGGTCTCGTAAAAAAAATCGAAGGTAAAGGAAAAAAAGTTTTGTGTGCAGGAGACTTTAACCGCGATATAAATGATTTTTGTGACGATCAAAATGGCTCTTTTATTTTGCGGGATTGTCTTTTAACAGTTGAAGGAGATTTTTCTTCAAGCAACGGAAATAAAATTTATTCAGCTTGGTACAGTCAGGAAAATCTTTGTACAACAGGTTCCTACTTTTTTAATGACCAGTGGCAGAAAATAGACAATTTTTTTGCAGGAGAAGGAGTGTCATTTTCTTCATTTGAAGTTTTAACACAAGGCGACTGGTGTGACGCGCAGACTCTTATTCCTTACAAATATCAATTATGGAACGGCAGCGGATATTCCGACCACCTTCCAATTTTATCTACAATCCGCTTTTAATTTTAAATGGCAGCCTTATATGTAATTTCGTGAACAGTTTCCTGTGACTTTAATTTTTCCTGTGAATCATATTTTTTATTGATAAAGTAAACTAAAACATTTGCACTTACAATCACAAGATTTAATATATAAACGGCCAGAACGTATGATGATGAACCCTTAATAATTTTTGCACTAATACCTGCAATATAACCTGCAATAATAAGCAGAATAAATTTAAGGCTCATGTTTTTTGCAGATTTTGCCTTTATATTCTTAATTAATGACATTGGCCAGCTTAAACCAAAACAAATTAACATTACAGATTCAAGTATTTCACTCATTTTCTTAACTCCTAAAGGAAACCCTAACTTCCTTTCGAAAAGAAATATAGTGCAAATAATTCATCATGTATAATATATTATAATTATCATATTGATATATTTTAAGTTATAGATTAAAGTAATATTGATAAGGTTAAAGTTATGGAATTGACACAATTACGATATTTTCTAAAGGTTGCCCAGTTAGAACACATTACAAGAGCCGCGGAAGAACTGCACATTGCCCAGCCCGCCCTTACGCAGACAATTCACCGGCTTGAAAATGAACTTGAAGTCCCGCTTTTTGCAAACAAGGGGCGCAATATAATTCTTACCCAGTACGGAGCTTATTTTTACAAAAAACTTGAACCTCTTTTAAATGAAATATATTCCCTTCCCCAGCAGCTTCATGAAATGAGCCACATGGAAAATAATACTATTCACTTAAATGTACTTGCCGCTTCAAGTCTTGTAACTGATGCAATTATTGAGTATCAGAAAATAGATGACAGCCTGCATATCAAACTTAATCAAAGTGAAACAAACGATCTTTATGACATATGCGTAACTACAAAAATGTTTTATCCTCATTCAGTTGAAGAAGAAACTGATTCTTTTGTGTGTACCGAAAATATTTATCTTGCAGTTCCAAATGTTAAACGTTTCCAGAAAAAAAAATCAATTACTCTCGAAGAAGTTAAAAATGAAGAATTTATTTCGCTTTCTGGTGCAAAACAGTTTAGGGCAATTTGTGACAAATACTGCAAAGATTCCGGTATAAATCCAAATATTATTTTTGAAAGCGACTCACCCGCTGCGGTTAAAAATATGATTTCTGCTTCAATGGGAGTAGGATTCTGGCCTGCCTTTAGCTGGGAAAAAATTGAAAACAACAGAGTGTTAATGCTTCCAATTACAAAACCAAAATGTTCCCGTGATATTTTGATCACCTATAAAAAACATAAAAGTGACAACTCAAAGGCAGAAGCCTTTTACAATTTTTTAAAGAAATATTTTGAAATTACTTCAAAAGAAGGCCGTGTGTAAAAAAAAGGACCTCCCCAAGAGGAAGCCCTTATGTTTTAGATGCTAAAAAAATTACTCACCAAGATAATCAAGGAGCTTACTTGCAAGAAGTTTTTTCCAGCTGAATGTTTTTAAGAATTCATCTGCGCTGGCAATTGCAGTATACTGTGAGTCAGACTTTAAAAAGCCTGGAAGCTCTGTAGATGCAGTTTGATAAAGCTCTGCATTACCTAGACAAGCAATTGTCCAGGCTGAAGTATTCATTTTGAATGCATCCGATAATTTAAGTGTTGTTCCTTCACCATCACTTCCATCATCTTCAAGAATTTCTTTAAGTGATTTTGCTTCTTCAAAAGTCTTTACCATGTAATTGTTTTTCCCTATAAGACTGTTTGCATTAACAAATACTGTAAGACCTGCAGGAAGTTTTTCTGTGTAAGAAGAACCTGTAAGTGTTGTTTCGCTTGTAGCGTAGTACATGGCAACAGGAACTGTCTTATCTCCATAAGAAAGCGTCATTGTACACCACTGGTCTGTTGGACCCTTAAAAGCATTACAGCCTGTTACTGTAAGACATACTGTTGCAGCACATAAAAGTCCTGTTAAAATTGAAATAATCTTCTTCATATATTCCTCCTCATATGAAAAATTAATTACTGTTTGTTGCGGCTGCCAGACGTTTTTCGGCCTTGGCATTTTCTGTTTCGGCAAAATTACGCATAGTTTCTACAGCTTTCTGAATGTTGTTTACCATAAGTGTTGTCTGTAATGTTGCATCCAGTGCATCGCGCCACAATGAACCTTCAGGGTCAACTGTATTGCGTTTAATTGTTGCCATTTTTATAGGAATATGTACATATTTGTCATGTACAAGTCCAATTACAATTTTTGTCTTACCAGCCATAGCTGCATGTACAGCATTGTTTCCAAGACGTTCACAGTAAAGAGAGTCA
>CAZALL010000004.1:0-29274 GCA_964485955.1 uncultured Treponema sp.
GTATAAAATTCTGCCATCCAAGAACAATGATAACTCTTACAATGATAATAAAACTTTTTCTTGTTCCCATATATTGTTTTGTTTTCAGTTTTTTAATTTATGTTATCTTAATTTCTTCACCTGTAATTGTAAGAATTCCCCTGCACTTTCCTATTTCACCTTTACATTTTAAAGATTTCTTCTTAATTGAATTTTTACTGCTTTGTTCAACTTCTACCTATGCAACTTTTGCAATCCTTAAAACTCAACTTTTTAGCAGACATGGTAAAGTTGCAAAAATAATTTTCAGCTGGATATTTATTTTTGATGTAGTAGCAGCACTTCAATCACATATTTCTTCATGCTACAGATACCGCTTTAAGGAAAAAAATATTCCCTTTCCAGATCCAGATCTTATTATAAAGAGAAATGCACTTATACTTTTATTTATGCAGATTTTTGGAGTTGTATTTTACAGTCTGCCTTCATTTAGGGCTCTTGCCTTAAGAAACTTAGTTTACAGTGAAAGTCAGTTTTTTAGCGCTCTTCAAATTTTTAGTGCCATAATACTTCTAGTTGCACTTCCAGTTCAGGCTTACCTTTTAGGTTTTGAATATGACAGAATTAAAAAAAATAAAATGAGCTGGTGGCCTGTAATTTATATTATTCTCCTAATACCACTGTGGTTTGCTGAATATTACGGTCATGGAAATAACGATGCTGGAACATTCTTTTTACTTTTCTTTTTAACTGCGGCCATTATTGCCATTCCATTTTCAAGTGGATTTTTTAAAAACAGTGACAAAATTAAAGATGAAGAAATTTTTTATAACACCTAACAGTTCTAGACACTAAAATCAGTGATATAATGTTTTTATGAAAAATTTACCACTGATTGATCTCCACCTGCATTTAGACGGTTCACTTTCGATTGAAAATATAAAAAAACTTTCATCTTTGCAAAACATTCCATTAAATTTTAATGATGAAGAAATTACAAAAAAATTAAGTGTAAGCGAAGGCTGTAAAAATCTAAATGAATATCTTGAAAAATTTTCCTTTCCAAATATTTTTTTACAGACTGCTTCTGGCATAGAAAATGCAATTAAAAATTTATGCGATGAACTTTATAAAAAAAGTTTTATTTACGCAGAAATACGTTTTGCCCCGCAAAAATCCTGTGAAAAAGGTTTAAGTCAGGAAGAAATTATTGAAAGTGCCTGCAGGGCTGTAAAAGAAAGTCCATTTCCGTGCAATTTAATTCTCTGCTGTATGAGAGGAAATGATAACTACAAGCAAAATATAGAAACTGTAGAATTAACAAAAAAGTATTTAGGTAAAGGAGTCTGTGCCTGTGATCTTGCCGGAGCGGAAGCCCTTTTTGACACAAAAAATTTTTCTAAAGAATTTACATATGCAAAAAAGCATGACATTCCATTTACAATTCATGCGGGAGAAGCCAGTGGAGCAGACAGCATAAAAGCTGCAGTAGATTTTGGAGCTTTAAGAATTGGACACGGAGTAAGATGCCTTGAAGACAAAAAACTCTGCTCTCTTCTTTTTAAAAAGCAAATCGCCTTAGAACTTTGTCCAACATCAAACATAAATACCTGCGTATTTAAAAGTATAGAAAAATTTCCGTTAAAAGAACTTATGCTAGAAGGAATTCCATTGACTGTAAACAGCGACAATATGAGTGTTTCAAAAACTGATGTTAAAAAAGAATTAAATCTTTTAGAAAAAACTTTTAATCTTACGCAAAATGACATTAAACTTTTTTTATTAAACAGTGCACGCTTTTCTTTTGCAGAAGAGTCTCTTAAGAAAAAACTTACCTCTGCAATAGAAAAAGCATTTTTTTAATGATTTAAAATTAAATTTAGTTTCCGTTTATCTGCGAATTAAGACGGTTTGCCTGATAAATCTCATCTTCAATATGACGCAATGCCTTGATTGCCCTTGAGTCGCCTGTAGTTTTTACAAGTTCCGAAAGAATTGAACGGGCAGCAGATAAATTACCCTGAGCTTCATAAAGTTTTGCACTGTTATAACCTGCAGTAAAATTTCCTGTTTCTTCATAATATTCACAGAACATCTGTAAACTTTCTTCAATTAATCCCTGGTCTGCAAGTTTATCTGCTGTAGATAAAGTCTGATTTTTTGTTTTATCTTCCAAAAGTTCACAATAAACTGTTACCGTATAAGGCTGAATTTGGCGGGCAATTTTTTTTGCAAGATATTCAAGATCAGTTTCTAAAAGCATATCTGAAGGCGGCAGATCATGAGGACTTCTTTCCCATGAAGAACTTTCATAAAGACTTTCACTTTTTGAAGCAAGCATACGATTTGTATTTGCGTCAATTACAGTATAGGCAACATTAGCTTTTACAACTTTTCTTACTTCCCGTCTTTTTTCGTATGTTCCGTCATCACGTCTTACAGAAGTTTCATCTTCTTCAAGATATTCATCATAATCATAAATTTCACCAGTTAAATAAACATCACATGGCACCTTAGTTCCGGCATTTAAAGCTGACTGAACGGCACTAGTTCCTACAACTGTAACATAAGGTGAATCAAGTACAAGCGATGTAAGTTTCTGCGTAAGATAACGACCTGCTTTTTCTTCTTCAGGTTTTGCAGGTACTGAAGGATTTACAAGAATCTGAAGTACATCAATTACAATATTTCCACTTTCCTTAAAATTACTTTTAGAATAAGAAGAACTTGTCTGGAAAGGAAGAATACAAATTGTCTTTGCATTGCCTATATCTAATTCTGCAGGACGCACAACTGTTACTGGAACTGATGTTGCACAAGAAAAAAATAAAAAAGATAAAAACAATGCGGCTGTTAAACTCAAAAATTTTTTCATTTTTACTCCCATAAAATTTATTCTGTTTTAATTATGCAAATATTTTTTCCTTCAACAAGAGATATTTCGCTTTCATTTTCTTCAACAAAATACTGTCCCTTGTCTTCTGCAATATTTACTTTTTTACCGTAAACGGCATCAAATTTATAATCAAAATCAGTTGCATTAAAATAAATTAAAAATGCACCATTTGTTCCGCGAACGTAATATTTTGTAATTCCCTGGGAGATTGTAATTGCCTGTACTCGGATTGCATTTGTAAAAGCATCAAAGTCGTGTCGCAAATGAATTAAAGCCTGATAAGTCCCTTTTACATCACAAAAACGTTCTGTCATGGAAAAATCAATTTCATTTATTTTATCTTCAGATTTGTAAGAATTATCACAACCGCCTTTTGTACGCAAAAATTCCTGTCCACCGTTTATAAAAGGAGTTCCCTGTGCTAAAAATACAAAAGCTGCGGCAAGTTTATCCTGTTTTTTTATTACATCAAGTCCCTTGTCACCAACTGATGCAAATAAATCTCCCTTAAACCAGGATTGTCCTAAATAAGTAATTGCAGTTTTATCAAACAAAGTATAATTGTCATGACATTCACAGTAATTTATTGAACGACCTGGATTTTCTGTAAAACCGCCGGCACTACGAGGAGAACCTAAAAGCCCCCTGATAATATCAGCATCCTTAAAATCTCCGTGAATATGACCTTTGGCAAAACCACCAAATTCTCCGCCTTTAATCGCATTTCTAAAATCATCATTAAAGCATGCAACGCCATTTTCTACAGAATTTTCTGCACAACGGTCAATTGATCCCTTCCACACACCATCTTGAACGGCACTTGCACCACCAGTCCACGGCTCTCCGTAAACCATAATATTTTCATCAAGTTCAGAAAGTTTTTTATAAACCTTACGGATAAAATCAACTTCCTGACAGCCCATTAAATCAAACCTAAAGCCGTTTACATGATAATCTAAAACCCAATGGCAGAGACTGTCCAAAACATATTTTTCTACCATCTTATGATTTGTTGCAAGTTCATTACCACAGCCTGAACCATCAGAATATTTACCATCCTTGATTCTGTAAAAATACTGTGGAACTGTCATATCATAAAGAGAGCCTATTCCAGTTGCGTAAGTATGATTATAAACTACATCCATATTTACACATATTCCATTGCGATGAAAGGCTTCTACCATTTTTCTAAACTGAATTACTGCATCTGTTCCGTCTTTATGATTTTCAACATAGCGTCCTTCCGGAACATTGTAGTCATAAGGATCATAACCCCAGTTATATGATTTATCATCGTTTTTGCTTACGTAATCAAAACACGGCAGAATCTGTACATGAGTTATACCCAAAGACTTTAAATATTTTGCAAAAGGAGCATCTCCCTTAGTTAAGGCATCACTTATGTCATTAAATTTACCAAGACTGTCTTTTACAAAAGCACGTGACCAGTCCCTTACATGAATTTCATATATTACAGCCTGAGAGTAAGTTTTTTTTACCTTTCCATTTTGACTCCATGGATTAACTAAGCTTTCTTTTTTACCGTCATAAACTTCACTTGAGTTTTCAGGAACAGCAGTTTTGCCGTCACTTATATTTACAATTTGAGAAGCCACAGAATCTGCACTGGCACTTTTTGACCATATATCGCATACATCATGAGAACGTCCGTCATTTGTAATTCTGAATTTATAATAATTAAACAAAGAACAATCTACATTGTATAAAGCCCACACTCCACTAGCTTCTTTATTCATTGAATACTGCTGATCCGGATTTTCCAGCTGAATAGAATCTTTAAAAAGTAATAATTCAACTTCATCTGCAAGAGGGGCCCAGGTTTTAAAAGCAATATTATTTTTTTGAGTAAAAACAGCACCTAAATCATCACAGCCGTAAAAGCAGTCATTTTCTATCTGTTCTAATGTAAGTTTATTTTTTAAATATGATTTTTCTGCATTGTCAGACATTGTGTCCTCCATATAATCTTTAAGCAACATATTGTAGCATAAAATATTTGTCCCGTCATCTTAAAAGAAAAGACATACCAATAAAATTAAGGACTAAGAACTTTTATTTTATTACTTGAAAAAGTATCTGAAGCAATTGAATTAATTATAAGATTAGAATCTAAAAGCCATACATTTTCTACTTTATCTAGTTCTTCAAGAAAACGCTTCCAGTTAAAACGCACAAGATATTCCTGGATTAAAGAAAAATCCTGATAATCCTGAGAACCGTTGTACAGTGTTCTTAAAATAGAAGACGCAAAACCGTTTTTAAGTGAAATTTCTGTCTGAAAAGGATAAAGTGCCCCGTAATTTTTACAGCCTGAATTTTCTACAGTTATTGCAAGGGGAATATTTTCTGTTACATTAAGTTCAATTTTTTCACCTTTAGAAAAAATGTAAGTTTCCTCACCATACTTTTGACCGGTTAAATAAAGTGTAATTTCTTCATTCTCCAAAAATAATTCTTCCGGTAAAGAAAAGACTGCCTTTGTAGAAAAAAAAGAACTGCATGCACCTAAAATTGAAGCACAGAAAAATAGAACTAAGATAAATAGAATAAAAAACAAATTTCTCATGCTTAATATATAAATTTAAAATGAGAAAAATTCGCTTTTATAAAAAAATATTTAAACTTTTATTTAAAAACAGACATTTCTTTCTGGCAAAGCTGGTCACACATTTCGTTATATTTTACTCCTGCATGCCCTTTTACCCATGCCCAGTCAATATTTAATTTATTATAATAAAAATCCAATTCTTCCCACAATTCTTTATTAAGGACATTTTTTTTTGCAGCAGTCCGCCAGCCGTTTTTTTTCCAGTTTTCAATCCATAAAGTAATTCCATTTTTTACATACTGACTGTCTGAAAAAACTTTTATCTTTCTTCCAGCCCATAAAGGATTTTCAAGGCATGCCTTTAATGCACTAATTGCTGCCATTAATTCCATACGGTTATTTGTGGTATATTTTTCGCCGCCACTTAAGGCATTTTCTTTTTGACCGTCAATTATTACACATGCCCAGCCACCAGGTCCCGGGTTTCCAAGACAACCTCCGTCTGTGTATATGACAAGTTCCTGAGTATTTTCTTCTGCCATTTTTAATAACCCTTACTGAACAAAAGTATAGCCGGCCTCTGTTACAGCTTTTTGCAAATCATTTTGACTTACTTCTTTTGAAAGTTTAAGAAGTACTTCATTTTTTTCGTGACTGGCAAGTGCTTCTTCAACACCGTCAATTTTTTCTAAGGCTTCCTTTACATGTGCTTCACAATGCTGACACATCATTCCTTCAACTTTAATTATTTTTTCTTCTGTTTTACCTGACATAATATTTTCCTCACTTTTATTTTTACAGTCTGCTTTAATTGATTTTATTTTTCTGTCATGCCTTGATGAGTTTATATTAAAAAGATTTAATCGTAAAGCATTTGTTACTACACAAAAACTTGAAAGACTCATTGCTGCCGCTCCAAGCATTGGACTCATATCGATACCAAGTAAATGATGATAGGCCCCTGCTGCAAGTGGAATAAGCATGATATTGTAAAAAAATGCCCAGAATAAATTTTCATGAATATTTTTTAAAGTCTGCCGACTAAGTCTTATTGCACGCACTACATCAGAAAGTTTATTTTTCATTAAAACAATATCTGCTGCATCAATAGCAACATCCGTTCCGTTTCCAATTGCCATTCCACAGTCTGCACTAGTTAAAGCAGGAGCATCATTTATTCCGTCCCCTACCATACAGACTTTTCCTTTAGCCTTAAATTCCCGCACAATTTTTTCTTTATCCTGCGGTAAAAGTCCTGCGATTACCTGATTAAGACCTGTTTTTTTTGCAATAGTCTCTGCTGTTTTTTCATTGTCACCTGTAAGCATTACTACATAAAGTCCCATCTTCTGAAGTTGTTTTACAGCTTTTGAAGAATCTTCTTTTATTACATCGGACACTGCAATTATTCCCAAAACAGATTTTTCTTCTGCAAAAAAAAGAACTGTTTTTCCTTCTTGTGATAAGGCTTTTGCTTTTTCTTTTAATCCTTCATCTACATTTACAATAGATTCAATATAGCGTAAGTTTCCGCCATAAATATTTTTTTGATTAATACTTGCACTAAGTCCATTTCCAGGCAGTGCTTTAAAATTTTGAACTGAATTAATTGCAATATTTTTTTCTTTTGCCTTAAGCATCACAGATTTTGACAATGGATGTTCACTTTTTGCTTCAAGACTTGCAGCTTTTAAAAGAAGTGTATTTTCATCAGTATTATATGGAATAATGTCTGTTACTAAAGGTTCTCCGCGGGTTATAGTACCTGTTTTGTCTAAAAGTACAATCTGACTTTTACCAGCTTCTTCAAGGGCGGCTGAAGTTTTAAAAAGTATTCCGTGCTTAGCCCCAATTCCATTGCCAACCATAATTGCAACAGGGGTAGCAAGTCCTAAAGCACAGGGGCAGCTTACAACAAGAACAGCTATTGCTCGGCTTAAAGAATATGCAAATTCCGCCTTACATAAAATCCACACAATAAATGTTATCAAACTTAAAATCATTACAGAAGGAACAAAAACTGCTGAAACTTTATCTGCTATTTTTGAAACCGGTGCTTTTGTTGCGGCGGCATCACTTACAAGATTTATAATTTGAGAAAGACTTGTATCTTCTCCAACCTTGACTGCCCTACCCTTTATAAAACCAGAAGTATTTATTGTTGCGGCAAAAACATTATCACCTTCTTTTTTGTCTACAGGAAGTGATTCTCCAGTTAGTGAAGACTCATTTACGGCAGAAGAACCTTCTATAATAATTCCATCTACAGGAATACTTTCTCCAGGTCTTACAATAAAAATATCATCTTTTTTAACTTCTTCAATTGGAACTAAAACTTCTTTTCCATCACGAAGCATCGTTGCTGTTTTTGGTGCAAGTTTTATAAGGCTTTTAAGTGCGTCTGTAGTTTTTCCTTTTGAAATTGACTCAAGCAGTTTTCCTACAGTAATTAATGTCAGAATCATTGCAGCACTTTCAAAGTAGAGATTATCCATGTAGTACATAACTTTCTCTCTGCTTCCTGCAAGGACTGCATCTGTCATTAAAAATAAATATACCAAACTATATACAAAAGAAATACCTGAACCCATTGCAACCAGAGTATCCATATTTGGTGAACGGTGAAGAAGGCTTTTAAATCCGTTTATAAAAAAATTTTTATTTATAATCATAACAATAAGACACAAGACCATCTGTAAAAGTCCCATTGCTACATGATTTCCGCCATAGTGCATAAACCAGGAAGGAAGCGGCCACTCTAACATCATATGTCCCATACTTACATACATAAGTAAAAGCAAAAATAAAAGTGACCATAAAAGTCTTTTTAATAAAAAAGGAGTCTGAGAGTCATTTAAAAGATTTTCTTTTTCTGCAATTGATGAAGGCTTGCAAGTACTTTTTTGCCCCGACAGTTCCCTGGCACTATAACCGGCATTTTTTACAGCCTTAATTACGTCATCAGGCAAAGCACTTCCTTCAACTCCCATGGAATTTGTAAGAAGACTTACAGTACACGAAGAAACTCCCTCTACTTTTGACACTGCTTTTTCCACACGGGCAACACAGGCAGCACAAGACATTCCGCTTACAGCATACTTCTTCATATCGCAAAAGTATAGCATTTAATATCATTTTTTGTTAATATATGCGTCAGAGGTAAACAAAATGAAAAAAACTTTATTAGCATTACTTTCAGGTGCTATGATGATTATGGCTATGTCTTGTTCATCAAAAAAAGAAAGCACTGTAACTTTGGATCTTGAATCAAATCCAACAACAGGTGCAGAATGGGTTTGCTCAATTGCAGACGAAAGTATAGCAGTTCTTGCTGATTCTTCATACAAACAGAATGAAGCAGAAGAAGGTATGGTTGGAGTTGGTGGTGTACAGACACTTACTTTCAAATGTCTTAAAGCTGGAACAACAGACCTTACTCTTACTTATGGTCGCCAGGGTGAAAATGGTGAAACATTTGAAACAAAAAATGCAACTCTTACTGTAGACAAGAAACTTAAGGGAACAATTGCATTTGCAGACGCAGCTGCAGAAACTGAAGAAGTTGAAGCTACAGAAACAGCTGAAGAAGTTGTAACAGAGTAATAAAAATTAATTATGCTCTATGAGGCAGTCTTCTAAAGGCTGCCTTTTTTTATTTAGAAATGTAATTAATTCTTCTTTAAGATACGAAGATAACACGCCGGGACACTGATATTTTCAAGTGTCTGAGTGCTAAATGATAAACCACTTAGCAAGTCTGTCCAGGTACCGTCAATAGATGGCAGTTTTACAAGACTTTCTTTTTCTGCCTGATTAAAAACAACTATTATTTCTTCACCATAAAAAGTTCTTTTAAATGCAAAACTTGTATTTGTTAAAGCAATCTGAGTATAGTCGCCTTTTTTTAGTGCATTGGACTGACTTCTTATGTAAGCAAACTTTTTTATAGAGTCAATTAAATCCTGGGGATTTATCTCTGGGCGAGAAAAATCTTCAAAATCACAGGTAAATGGTTTTAATGCAGGGCGAAGTTCGTAGTCCCCCTTATCATTTCTTTTACCTTTTATACCATATTCACTTCCGTAATATATAGAAGGAATGCCAGGTATTGTAAAAAGCATTCCATAAAGTGCAAAAAGATAAGTCTGTTTACTGACAGTTGATGCCAGACGGTTTACATCGTGATTATCTAAAAAATTATAAAGTATTTTATTACGCAAAGTTCCGCCAGAACCAAACTGCTGATTTAATGTCCATGCAACTTCAAACATATTGGCACTATTAAAACTTGACCACATTCCCTTGTAAAGCTGATAATTTGTTACGCTGTCTAAACGTTTTTCGCTAACCCAGTTATTGTAATCTCCGTGAACGACTTCACCCATAAGCCAGAAGTCATTTTTTATACTGGAAGTAAAAGTCCTTAATGCTTCCATAAAAGAAGGCGTTAAAACATCTGCAGCATCAAGCCTTAAACCGTCAATATCAAATTCCCTTATCCATTTTTCTACAGCACCAAAAATATGAGAACGGACTTCTTCATTATCTACATTCAGCTTAACAAGATCCATACAGCCAGCCCAACCTTCATAAGTAAAGTTATCGCCATATGGAGAATGACTATCAAAACGTATATTTTTATACCAGTCCTTATATCGAGAAGAACTACCTTTTTGCTGAATATCCTTAAATGCAAAAAAGTCTCGGCCTGTATGATTAAAAACTGCATCTACAACAACACTTATATCGTGTTCATGACAGGCTCTCACAAAATTTTTAAAATCTTCATTATTGCCAAGACGTCTGTCTACAAAATAATAATCAACTGTATCATAACCATGCGATGTTGATTCAAAAAGAGGACCTATATAAAGTGCATTTACACCAAGCGACTTTAAGCGGTCTAATTCCCCCTGCAATCTGTTTATGCAGTCACTTTTTGGTGAAGAAAAATCATTTCTTTTAGGAGCATTGCACATTCCCAAAGGATAAATGTGATAAAAAAATTTATCGGTAATACAAGAGCGCATAATTTATTCCGTTAAAAAAAATTATTTTGTAAAATCAATATCAAACTTACGGTCTTTAAAATAAAATTTCTTATCGTCTTCTGTAATCTTTCTTACAACCCTGCATGGACTTCCAAAACAAAGTGTATTGTCCGGCAAATCTTTTGTAACAAGACTTCCAGCCCCTATTACAACATTATTTCCAACATGAACTCCCGGAAGAATTACAGAATTTGCACCAATCCAGACATTGCTTCCGATTGTAACTGCAATTCCGTATTCATAAAGACTGTTTCTTGCCTCTGGATGAAGCGGATGACCTGCAGTGTAAATGGAAACATTTGGTCCGCACATTACACAGTCCCCAATTGTAACTTTTGCTACATCAAGAATTACAAGATTATAATTTGCATAAAAATTTTTTCCAACTTCAATATGCTTTCCGTAATCACAATGAAAAGGCTGTTCAATATAAACACCATCTCCTGCCTTACCTAAAATATTTTTTAATATAGATTCAGTTTCATTCCAGCGCTCAGGAGGTAAATTGTTAAATTCATAAATGCGTTTTTTGTTTTCAAGCATCATGGCTTTTGTTTGAGAGTCACCTTTGTAAGGAAGTTCATTTATCATTCTTTCGTACATTGTCATAGGTGCTATTCTACACAATTTTTTTTTTAATTCAATATTAAAAATACTCATCTTCTGCCATTCATCTTGTGCAAAACAAAATTTTAAATGACAGAATGTTAAAATAGACTTAAAATATATGATACCCCTAAGAAAATAAATTTTTAGAGGTATCTTTAAAATAAGATTTTTGGGGTTTTTAGTGACTGAATCATATATAAAATTTTTTGAAGAAAACGAAAAAAAGGTTAATAGAAAAGTTTCATACTTAAGTCTTCTCATAATACCAGTCGGCTTTCTTCTTATAATTTTAAAAAAAACACAAATATTCCCTCTTGTAAGTTATAAGTCACTTACTATTTTTACATGCATCATAACTCTACTTGCCTTATGTCAGTTAATTTTAGGACATTTTAAATTCTTCAGAAGCATCGATAAATATTTAATTTTTCTCACGATTGAATTTTCAGTTTTATTTTTAAGCGTACAGCCAGGTCTTGTAATGTTTATCAGTTATATTTTTGTTCCACTCGCAAGCTGCATGTACTTTAGCAAACAGTTTACACTCAGAATGTCACTAATCTGCTACTTAGGAACAATTTTTTCAATCTGCTTAAGATCTAAAAGTGTAGACCCAAATCCATTTGCCGGAAGTGTAATAAACAATGTAAATGTAACAGCCTATATTTTAGGAATCTCTATTGAATATCTTCTTGTTACAATACTCTGCTATGCAACAGTTTCTGCTTCAAGTGAATCTTTAGTCAAACAGTATGAACATGCAGAAAAAATTGAAGAAATGAAAAAGAGCCTTATAAGAGGTTTTGCAAATCTTGTTGAATCTAAAGACGACACTACAGGAAAACACATAAAACGTACTTCTGAATATGTAAAAATGATTGCAGAAAGACTTCGTGACATGGGCTACTACACAAATGAACTTGATGACAATTCAATTAACATTATGGTAAATGCAGCTCCTCTTCATGATCTTGGAAAAATGGTAATTCCAGAATCAATTCTCTGTAAACCAGGAAAACTTTCAACTCAAGAATTTGAAGTAATAAAAGTTCATCCTCTTGAAGGCGACAAGCTTATTGTAAAAAATTTAGATAATGTAGAAGACAAACAATTTGTAGAAACAGCCAGCATGATGGCTTTATGTCATCACGAATGGTGGAACGGACATGGCTACCCAATGCACCTGGTAGGCGATGAGATTCCTCTTGTTGCCCGTATTATGGCAGCCGCTGATGTACTTGATGCACTTTTAAGCGTAAGACCATATAAGCCTGCCTTTACACTGGAAGCTTCCCTTTTAATTATAAAAAAAGCTTCAGGTACACAGTTTGACCCCCATGTAGTTGATGCAGTAATGGATTTAAAAAGTGACTTTGAAAAAAAACTTGAAGAAAATGATTAAGCTTAAATATTTAAAAGCTTTCTAAAGTAAAAAACTGGAGGAAAAAATGAAAAAATTTTATGAAGCAGGACAGCAAATTGAAACACAAATTGTTGCCATCAATGGAGACACAGTCTTTTTAGACCTTGGGCTTAAAAGCGAAGGTATTCTGGATGCAGCCGATGTAAGGGACAAAGACGGAAATCTTACTGTAAAAGAAGGAGATCGCATAAAAGTTTACTTTGTTGAAGAAAAAAATGGTGAACTTCATTTTGCAGCAAAACTTTCTGGTGACAAAGCAGACAAATCTATTTTAGAAAAAGCATATCAGGGAGGTATTCCTTTAGAAGGTCATGTTGAAAAAGAAATTAAAGGCGGATTTGAAGTAACAATAGGAAACTCAAGATGCTTTTGTCCTTATTCGCAGATGGGCTATAAACAAAAACTTGAACCTTCAGATTACATTGGAA
This sequence comes from uncultured Treponema sp., assembly GCA_964485955.1. Classification (GTDB taxonomy): domain Bacteria; phylum Spirochaetota; class Spirochaetia; order Treponematales; family Treponemataceae; genus Treponema_D. The sequence continues at coordinate 12,956 of CAZALL010000004.1, forward strand.
AACATTTAACTTTTAAAATTACGGAATACAAAAATGAAGGAAAAAATATAATTGTTTCAAACCGTATCTTACTTGAAGAAGAAGAAAATGAAAAACTTTCTTCACTCTCACAAAAAATTACGGAAGGAACAAAAATTAAAGGCAAAGTTGTTTCAATTCAAAATTACGGTGCTTTTATAGACATTGGCGGCTTCCAGGCTCTTTTACCTGCCGGAGAAATTTCGCATGCAAGAGTAAACAATATTGAAGACTTTCTTAAAATCGGACAAGAAGTTGAAGTACTTGTAATTAAAGCAGACTGGCAGAATGAAAAACTTTCTGTAAGCATGAAGGCATTGGAAAAAGATCCGTGGGATGAAGCTGAAAAAAAATTTAAACCTGGTTCAAAAATTGACGGAAGTATTTCGCGCATTGCAGACTTTGGACTTTTTATAAACTTAGAACCAGGCATTGATGGACTTATCCACATAAGCCAACTTGAAGGAGTTGAAAGAAATTCAAATCTAAAAAAACTTTATAAAGTTGGAAGTCCTTTTAGTGTTGTTGTAGAAAAAGTTGACGCAAAAGAAAAACGCATTTCTTTAAAACCAGCTTCTTCTGTTGAACAAGACGATGACACGGCAAAATATCTTGCAGATCAAGATAACGATGACAGTGACACCTACAATCCATTTAAAGCACTTTTAAAACGTTAAAAAAAATATAAAAAGTAAAACACGGAGGATATAAATATGGCAGAAATAAACATCCTTAAATCTATAGCAGAAGATTTTATTAAACAAAAAGAAAATCACATACTTTATCTTTCGCTTTCAACAGATTCTATGGAGAAAGTTTCTGCCTTTTTAAATAAAAATAAAATTGTCCTCGATTTAAAAAACAATTATGAACCTTTAAAGCCTTACATGGAAATTGTAAAAGAAAAAAATCCTTCAGAAAAAATAATTGAAGAAAACACATATTCTCTTCAGCGGCAGATGTTTAAAAATTATTTTTCAAACGGTTACTGCGGAAAAAGAAATGATGCTTTACTTCTTGAAGAAATTTTTTATGAATCAAAAAGATGCAAAGAATCTGTAATTGCTTTAACAGAGAAACTTATAGACGATATTGTAATAATTTTTAATGCCCAGGAAATGGGAAAAGAATCAATTGAAATAACAAAAGCTCTTGAAAAGTCTAATTTATTTAAAGGAAAAATTATTTTCTGTTTTAATTATTTTAGTCTTTCTGATGCCAGCATAGAAATAAATGAATGGCTTGAAGAAATTTACAACTATAAAAATTTCTTTGAAATTCTAAATGCAGGTGAAGAAAAAAGTTCAGACTCAAAAGAAGAAATTACATCTCTTCCTTCTTTTAATTTTTTACTGCATGCCATGGAAAATGCTGTTCAGTTTACAAGTTTTTCTCAGGGAAAATCTATTTCAAATTTTATTACAGCCAACTTAGATAATCTTTTACTTACTTCTGAAGAAACAACATTACTTTATCTTGAAATGGCAAAATGCTGTTTTTACGCCGGTGATTCTGACAGTGCAACACTTTATTTAAACTATGTAACAGAAAATGAAAAAGATGAATTTCTTTTAGGAAGAGCCTATTATTATCTTGGCAACACACTCATCTACAAAAATGCATATGTTCAGGCACAAAAATATTACAACTTAGGCTTAATGGTTTTAGATAAGCTTAAAGATTCTGCCCTTTACGCACTTATCTATGCAAATATCTATAGGATGACTGATCGCAACGGAAACGGAAATGCAGTTGAACAGTACAAAAAAGCTCAAGAACTCTTAAGCGAAAAAGGACTTCTAAACAACAGCGTAAATATTTCACTTGTAATGCCGTGGGAACTTATTTCTTCTCCAGAAAAGCGTCATCTTCTTACAGAAAATATTGAAGCCGCAATTAAATATGCCAAAGAAATTGACAACCTGTTTGCACTTTCTACAGCCTACCACTGGAAAGGAATTCTTCTTTCAAGAATGGGATATGTTGACCAGGCACTTGACTGGTATCAAAAATGCTCTGACATAAGAGCCGAAAACTGCGAGCTTGCAAGTCTTGTAAAAATAAGAAACGGTCTTTCTTACGAATATTTAATCCGTAGCGACTACGAAAAAGCCTACGGTTACATAAACAGTTTTATTTCGCGAATTGAAGAAATAAATGATTATTCAGAAGTTATCATTACACTTAAAAATGTTTCGCATACACTTCTTTACTCAAGGCACTTTGCAGAATCAGAAATTCTTTTTACAAAAATGCTAAAACTCATGAGGCTATTTAAACTTGGCGAAATAACATTCAATGCTTTTCTACCAGAAATAAATGATCTTTTAGTTTACAACGCATTTATTTCTTCCTGCAGAGGTGACATTACCCCAGTACGCATTGCCTTTCACAATGTTAAAAATAATGGAAAAAATATTTCACATCCGGCAAAATCTTTTTTAATTTACCTTGAAGCAATTCTTGAACTTACAGATAAAAATTATGAACATTCAGAAAAACTTTTTAAAGAAGCTGTTGATAAAACAAGAGAAATTGGTTGTGAGCAGAATCATCATGTCTGTTTCTTATATTACGAATATGCCCTTGCCTTAAGAAAAAACGGACTTGAAGAAAAAGCACTTTCCTATGCCGGCGAAGGAAATAAAATTGCACATGAAAAAAATTTATCTTTCTACTCCTTTGATTCTTCAGATGATTTAATTGAACTTTATCTTAAAAACGTAAAACCTTTTGAAAAACTAAATATTGATCTTAACATACTTGAATCAAATGCACAGAAAGCACAACTCTTGAATCAATTACACAAAAAACTACGCGACTCACAATTTTTAAATAAAATAACTTCACTTGGTGCTACTTCAAAGGAAGAATCCAAATACGCCACCAATGTAGTAGCCGCAATATTTGATCACACAATGGCAGATGCAGTTTATATTGCAGAACACACAAACGGCTGGAATATTCTTGCTGGAATTTCAAAAAATGAAACTGCCATTCCAGACACAAGCGTATGGACAGAACTTTTTAAGGAAAGTCAGAAAAAAAATCATGAACACTTATTTATGACTTCTAACCGCAAAATGATTTTTGCAGACATTTCAAAATATGAATTTATGGGAGCCATAATAATTGTTACAAGCGAACAGACTTCTTTTACACCAGAAGATTCTTCTATTCTGAACATTGCCATAAGCAACCTTCAGGCTCAGCTTGTAATGATAAAGCAGAATAAAAATCTTTTATTTATTTCTTCAACTGATCAACTTTCCATGCTTAATAACCGCCGTGCTCTCCAGGAAAAAATTGCAGTTGATTCAGAAATGACAAGACGATATCAATTTAAGAAAAATGTAAAATTTCAGCTTACAATTACATTTATGGATTTGGATAATTTTAAATACTACAACGATACTTTTGGTCACGAAGCAGGTGATCTTTTAATAATGAAATTTTCTGCCCTCTTAAAACAGGTTTATCGCCGTGTAGACTTTGTAAGCCGTTTTGGAGGAGATGAATTTGTAATTCTTCTTCCAAATACAAACTGTGATGAAGCAAAAAGAGCTGCCGAAAGAGTACGGGAAGAACTTGAAAAACAACATCACTTTATTGCAGATCTCGAAGAAATGATGGGTAAATCTTTAGGCATTCCTCAAAATAAATATCTTGGATTTTCAACAGGACTTTGCTGTAATCAGGACATTGATGACGCTTCAAACTTAGAGCGGGTAATGATAAATGCAGATCACGCACTTTACTTTGCAAAACACCATCAAAAAGGAAGCATAGTTTCGTGGGCTAATGTTAAAGAAAAAATTGCAAACGAAATAGAAGGAAGTGGTGCCAAGGAATAAAAAATAATAATTCATTCCCTGACACCTTATTAAAAAAAATATACTTTTATGATATTTTAGAAAAATCTGTGTGTATAGCTGAGTGCAAAACGGTTAAAGTACCATTCACGGGCACCTTCAACTGCAATAAGTTTAGGTTCTTCTTTTGAAGATTCATGACTTTGTGCAAATACACGGCGGCTTGAAAAACCAAGTAACAAACTTAAAGAATCTTTCTTTGTAAACTGGAACTGTGCTAAAGGACTGATGCTTATTTTTGTAAAGTCACCATCATAGCCTAGATATTTTGTAGAATCATAAGTATCTTCATAATAACCATCAAGTTCAATCATTACACCTACACGGTTACAAACACTAGGAAGTCCATATGCAAGGACAATATTTTGATAATTTCTAAGACCGTTAACTTTTGGATCTCCTAACTGCCATTCCCAAATCTGTCCGTTTTCTACACCAGTCATTCCTTCATAGTAAACCTGATATGTATACATCATCTGAACATGAGTCCAATCTCCCTTCCATATAGCACCTGTGTCAAACTGGAAAGTTCCCTGTGCCCACCACTTATAGAACCATGAACCAAAAGGATTTAAATCTTCATACCAGTTATCAGCAATTCCTGTATAACGAGCCATACCCTGCATTCCCAAAAGCTTCCATCCTGTACCAATTTCTGCTCCTGCACTAAAGACAAGAAAAGGAAGCGGAGTAAATTTTACGTTTACGCCAGGCTTTAAAGAAACAGGTGTAATTTCAAAAGTTGAACCAAAAATTACATTAGCACTATTTAAAAGCCAGTGTGAACCAAGCGGAGTTGCAAGAGTGTAATCTAAGTGTGCTGTAATACGACCCTCCAAACCGCTGTAAACTCCAGTAAGAGGAGCAAAATGTGAACTTTCACCCTTAACAAAATCAGACTTTGGATAGTATGCAAAATCTGTTCCTGTGTAGAAAGTTAAAGGACTTTTTTCTTCCTGGGCAAAACAGAATGTTACTGCCATAAAAACAGCAAGTACTGATAAGATTTTTTTCATTATAAAACTCCTTGAAAAAAATAATGATAGTGTGACTATCACAAAAAGTATTTTAAAACAGCTTTTTACTTAAGGCAAGAAAAATTTTACTATAACAACTCTTATGACCTTATATACACAAAATCAAAAATATTATATAGTATCATTTTAGTATGAGTACTAAAGCCTTAATTGTCCTTGCTAATGGACTAGTATTTGAAGGAAAGAGTTTCGGAGCTTCTGGTGTTATCACTGGTGAAGCTGTATTTACTACCGGTATGAACGGTTATATTGAAACCCTCACCGATCCAAGTTATTACGGTCAGATTGTAACACAAACATTTCCACTTATTGGTAACTACGGAATTATACCAGACGATTTTGAAAGTGCTGCCTGCCATGTAAAAGGTTACATTGTTCGTTCATGGTGTGATGAACCTTCAAATTTCCGCTGTCAAAAAACACTGGATGAATATCTAAAAGAACAAAATATAATCGGACTTTATGACATTGATACCCGTGCCCTTACAAAAGTTCTCCGTGAAGCAGGAGTTATGAATGCAATTCTTGTAAGCGGAGACAGTAAAGAAGCCCTTGAAATATATGCAGCCCTCAATGACGAAACAAAGAAAAAGGCTCTTCTTAAAAAAATAAAATCATACAAAATTATAAATGCAGTAGAAAGCGTCACCTGTGATGCAGTTAAAATAGAAAAAGATGCAAAAACTGTATTTTCTCAAAGTGCCCTCTACAGAGCTGTTCCTGTTCGTGCAGATGGAACAAAAGAAAACGACATGGAAGTTGCAATGAAGGACGGCAAGGGCAAAAAAGTTGTTCTTTGGGATTTTGGTGCAAAAGCAAATATACGCCGCGAACTTTTAAAACGAGGTCTTGAAGTTACAACAGTTTCAAGTTCCACAAGTGCAAAAGAAATTCTTGCCATGAACCCAGATGGAATTATGCTTTCAAACGGACCTGGCGATCCTGCAGAGAATGTAAAAATCATTGCAGAAATTAAAAAAATTATAAAATCAGGACTTCCAATTTTTGGAATCTGCCTTGGACACCAGTTACTTGCTCTTGCAAATGGAGCAGAAACAATGAAGCTTAAATATGGTCACAGAGGTGCAAATCAGCCTGTAAAATATCTTAAAAACGGACGCGTTTACATTTCTTCACAAAACCACGGTTATGCAGTAAAAAATGAAAGTATTCCAAAAGGTGCCATTTTAAGTTTTGTAAACACAAATGACGGAACATGCGAAGGTGTTACCTATACAAAGTTTCCAGGCTTTAGTGTTCAGTTCCATCCGGAAGCTTCAAGCGGTCCTTTAGATACAAGTTTTCTTTTTGATGAATTTGTAAAACTTATAAATAACCACGATTATTTTAAGACATACAAAAATGACTTTGAACGTGTAGATGCAATCAAATATTTTTCTTCAACAATTAAAAAGACATCTTCTACAAAAAAACTCACAGGCAAAAAATAAAGCAAACTTTTGTCATCCTAAACGGATCTGTCATCCTGAGTTCGTCTTAGGATATATACGTAAACAAAATAGTCTCTTGTTTGACAAATACTGTGCAAAGTCGCTGAAGGCTAATTTTTTTAACATGGCGGAATTCTTTCTGCAGAATATTTTTATTTCCAGAAAACTTTTGCCGTATATTCAATAGAAAATTTTCCGTCTTTAAGAACAGCCTTGTTTACACTGCAATTTGGAATCTGTAATTCAGCAAATTTTGAAACACTAAGACCCAGCATTTCCTTTAAAATTCCGCGGGTAACTCCCCCATGACAGACAATAAGCAGATTTTTTATATCATCACGTTTTTTTTCAAGTACTTTTAAATCATCCAAAAAAGAATCAATTCTTCCAAAAAATTCTTCATAACTTTCAGACTTACCATCTCCCTTATAATTTTGAGGAGCAAAAAACCAGTTGCGGGCTTCTTCATACTTAGGATTTATTTTTATCTCTTCAAACGTTACACCTTCTGCCATACCAAAATCAAATTCTTCAATTCGCTTATCCTTTACAAGAGGTGCATCTGAATAAACATTCATAATCTGAGCAGTTTTTACAGCCCTTAAAAGCGGACTTGTATAAATTAAGTCAAATTTAATTCCAAGGTCGTGCATACCTTCACTAGTTGCCTCTGCTTCTTCAATACCCTTTTGATTAAGAGCAATATCTGTTCTACCCTGAATTTTTTTAATTATATTCCAGTCCGTCTGACCATGGCGCATAAAGTAAACATTCATGTTTTTATATTAAAAAAAAAGCAGCTTCTTTACAATATATTTTGCATTTGTGTTATAATACAGAAGTTAAATTTTACCGATACTGAATGTATAAAAATGTCCTTTAAGACTGTGAGGTTATATGAGCAAATTTCTTGATATTTTTTTACCACAGAATTATGAAACTAAACTAAAAAAGCAGGAACTATTCTTAGCTCCATACATGATTATAAGTGCCTTTGTACTTGCACTTGCATTTTTTTTACTTGGAGTTTTAAACATAATCAATAAAAGCAATTTTTTAAAAACAATGGGTTACTGGGGACCTGCCCTCTTACTTTTATCAACAGTATATTTCCTTAAAAAAAATAAAGTACTTCTTTCAGCTTATTTAATGACAGCATCCTTTTTAATTGCAGACTTACTTATATATTTTCTTTTAAGCAATCAGGAACCACCTGAAGTAATTCTTTTTAGATTTCTAGCATTTTGTCTTGCAACTCTTATTTTTAATGAATCAGCTGCATTACACCGCGGACAAGGAATTATGCTTTATGCAGGTCAGGTGATTCTTATGATAATGGAATCAATATACTGCTTTACTCACTACCCTCAGAAGTTTTATTCAGTTGCATTAGTAACAGCAATCTGTTTAATTGCAATTATATTTTCACATACAATTCTTCTTTTACTTAACAAGATGAAGCGCTACACAAGTAACCTGGCTTACGAAGAAGCAGCCCGCTCAAAAAAATCACTTGGTCTTGTAAACAGCGTACTTGCAGAAGTTCAGGACAGCCTTGAAATAGGAAAACGCCTTGAAACACAGACAAACAATGCAGAAAATGAAGTAAGCAAACTTGAAGAAATGTACACTTATCTTACAAACGGAGCAGACAACCTTACTCAGTCATCACACACAATTCTTAATGCCAGTGACAATGTAAAAAATCAGGCTGATTCAATGAAAGAAAGTGTGCAGGAACAAAATGCAGCTATCACAGAAACTTCAGCAGCACTTACGCAAATTTCTGCAAACCTCACAAACATAAACAAAATAGCCAGTGCCCGCCGCGAATCCATGTCTCAGATTGTAGAAAGCATGGAAAAGCAGAATGCACTTCTTAAAGAAATTACGGAAGAAGTAAATCAAGTTCAAACTTCAACATCAAAAATTAATGAATTTGTAAATACAGTTAACGGCATCGCAGACCAGACAAGTCTTCTTTCCATGAATGCATCAATTGAAGCAGCTCATTCAGGGGAACACGGCAAAGGTTTTAGTGTCATTGCACAGGAAATCAGAAAACTGTCAAATGAAACTTCAAAAAATGCCACTGCAATTGAAGAAGCACTTTCTAAAAATAATGAACTTGTACGAAAAACTGTTGAGCGCATCAAAGAATTTGCAGAATTTACAGCATCAAGTTCCAGTGAAATCAAAAACACTGCCCTTTCCATTGAAGAAATTTTACGCGGAATTACAGAAATGGACAGCGGAACACACGAAGTAATGAAGGCAATGGAAAATATCGTTGAAGAATGTAATACGACTGGTGACCTTGTTTCAAACGTTACAAAAAATGTTGCAGAACAAAGGCAGTCAATTTACAACGTAAACAACTTCTCTACAAATCTTGCAGAACAGGTTCAGTCAATTGATTCTCTGGTTAAAAATATTAGAAGTGTTCTGTCAGCAATTAAAGTTGAAAGCGATAACACGGCAGCTGCCTCAAAAAAGATTTCGGACGTTGTAAATGCAAAAGATTTATAAAACAGACATTGTTTAAAACATTTGTCTATTTTAACTTAATTACTCGTTTTTCTGGATCTTCATTTTCTTTGTAAAAAATTGCAATATTTCCGATTACTCTTACAAGAGTTGCATCGCATTTTTTTGCAAGTGATTCAGAAAGTGTAATTTTTTCATCTTTATATTCATTAAACTTTACTTTTATAAGTTCATGGGCTTTTAATTCTGCACAAACTTTTTCTTCAATTCCTGGTGTTACTCCAGCTCCGCCAATGATTACATTTGCAAAAAGATTATGAGCTGCCTTTTCAAGTTGTTTTCTTGTTTTACTATTTAATTCTGTCATTTGTCTTGGATTATATTAAATGAAATGATTAAGGTCAAATAGCAGTGGAATAAAAAATCTTATGATGATAAATTATTGAATATATTAAATTTAAGAAGGTAAAATATGACACTTGATGAAGCCGTAAGTAAAGCTGCCAGTCTTTTGGCAGAAGAAAAATTATCTGTAGAAGAAATTGCAAAAGAAACAGGTCTTAATATAGAAACTGTAAAAGAAATTGCATCACAAGTTTTTGCAGGTCTTGAAGCCGGTGAACTCTAAAAAAAAAGGCTGTTGCAAAATACAACAACCTTTATGTAAAGATTTATTCTTCAATAATGTCTGCCAAAGGAGCATTCTTCTTAATTGAAGTAATTCCTTTTTTGCAGGCAGAAAGTTCTTTGTAACCTTCACCAGTTGCAATAATCTGTCCATTACCAGCCTTAAGTCTAAATCTAAATTCACCTTTCTTGTCTTTATAAATTTCAAACTTTGGATTCTTTTTTACTTCAACTGTTTTTGCAGTCTGATCTTCAATTTCTGCAATCTGAGAATTTTTCTTTACAGATTCAATTCCTTTTTTACAGGAAGGTTTTGTATTGTAAACTTCAGAAGCTGCTATTACTTCTCCGTTTGTTGCCTTAAGGTTAAATACCAAACCGCTTTTAGTTTTCTTGATAACAAATTTAGCTGCCATTTGTTCCTCCGTAAAATAGATATATACATTCTAACATTGATTTTTTTACGGTCAAGATAAATTTTTTAAAAGTGCCCTGCATCCTTTTAAAATATCATTCCATGTGTCATCAAAATTGCCTGTATACCATGGATCTGCTATATCAGTTTTTAGACCTGCAAATTCAAGAAGATTGAAGATTTTCTTATCCGAATCATCTCCCCAGAAACGTAGCATATTTTTTTTGTTTTCACTATCCATGCCTATAAGCAAATCAAAATTTTTATAATCCTCTTTTTTAATTTGTCTAGCTTTTCTTTTAGTAAAAGGAATATTTTTTTCTCTCAATTTTTCTTTAGTTCCCGGATGAATATCATTCCCAATTTCTTCCCGGGACGTTGCAGCACTTTCTATATAAAAATAATTTTCTAATTTTTCATCCTGCACAAGTTTTTTAAAAACAAATTCTGCCATTGGAGAACGACAGATGTTTCCATGACAGACAAAAAGTATTTTAGTCAAAATAATTTCTCCTGATAAAATTTGTTAAATATAAGGGCAAAGTTGCCTCTAAAAATTGCAAGTTTTAGAGACTTCCATAATATTTTATCTAAAGCAAGTGGTCAAATGCATTCAATAAAAAAATAATGTGTGCTATAATCGCATTCATGGCACAACATATTTTTAATCAAATTATAGGTTTAATTCCGGCAACAATTCTTGGAATGCTCATTATTGTTAACATTGGGCAGGTTGTTGATGTTTCTTACGCTTTTTTTTGCGGAGTAGTTGTAGTTTTTATTTCTTACATAATAATTCAATTTTTACTTGCTTTTTTAACATGCATTTTTTATTCATTTTTTGCACTTTTTGTAATCATGAAAAAAGATTATAAAAAAGTTTCTGCCTTTTACAAAAAAATTCTTCTCTGGGGCTATAAATATATCTGTGCACTTTCTCGCATTCATATAAATACTTCAGGAATGTACATGACAAATGAATTTTCAAAAGATACTAAATTTATTTTAGTTTCAAACCATCATTCTTTTTTTGATACTATAATTGAAACAATTATCTTTGCACGAAAATTTAAAAAATCATCACTTGCATATATTACAGAAAATAAATTTTTTAAAATACCCGTACTTCGAAAATACATAAAACGTAATTTTTATCATTCAGAAAAAAATATAGAAAAGTCTTCTGAACTGATTAAAAATAATATTTCTTCCCTTGCATTTTTTATGGAAAATAAAAACCTTTCCAATTGTTTTGAACTTGTACAGTCTTCAAACTGCCCTTTAGTTTTAGGAATTACAAATGGCAGCCAGAATATAAAAAAGAATTTCCCATGGAGAAAAACAGAAATTTATTTTGATATAATAAAAGTTTATTTACCTGAAGAATTAAAAAATATGACTGCACTTCAAATTGAACAGATGGCTCAAAAAGAAATAAAAGATGTTTTAAATAATCCTGACAGGCTTAGGGAATTACGAAGCTAAAAAATCTATAATGATAAATTATTTGACTTTAATCTTTGTATACGAGAAAATTAGTTTTAGAAAATTTATAGGAGGCCTGTATGGCAAAGGGAATAAAAGGACAATCTTATATTGTAAAAATTCTTCTCGCACTTATTTATGATATTTATGGAATCGTACGCCGCTTAACATCTGGAAAAACACTTCCAGTTATTGTTGGAATTCTCCAGATTTTAACATTTGGTTTCTGCGGTATTCTTTGGTTAATTGACCTTATCTGTGTTATTGCTAAAAAAGATATTAAAATTTTAATTTAGTGCGGATAACTTTTTCTTTTAACGCATTTCTTTTTTAAGGGGTGCGTTTTTTTTTGCTTTAACAATAATTTTTAATCAAATTATGATATAATGAACCTCTAAAAAATTCCTTAGGGGAGAATCAAATGGATCAGAATCAAAACGGTATTTTTTGCATACTTAAAGAAAATATTTTAAAGCCAGAAAATGTTTTTGTCTTTCAAACTCAGATTGCTGCCGAAAAATGGGCTGATTATATAATTGAACATACACAACTTAAAGCTGTCGCAATGGAACGTTTTTTAGCCTGGGACGATTTTAAAAGACAGTCAATAAAAGCAAATGTTAAAGACAAAAAAAGCATTCCTTCTTCAATGCGCCGTATTTTTGCAGCAAACTTAATTGAAGAAAATGCAAAAGAATTATTTTTGCATCAGATTGTACCCCAAAAATTTGCCAGCCAGGCATCTTCCTTTACTTCATGGATAACATCTTTTCTTCCATCTCTTAAAAGCTATCATGATAAAATTATTACAAGCAAAACTGAAATTGACGAGGAAGATAAAGATTTTATAGAAATTTACAACCGCTATAAAAAATTTCTGGATGACCATAATCTTTTTGACCCTGCATGGATTAAACCGCCATTCACCTCTGACCAAAGACATTATTTTATTTTTGCTCCGGAGATTCTCAACGACTATCCAGATTACAAAGAACTTCTTGAATCTCCAGCTTCATCCCCATTTATTACTGTCGTAAAAACTTCTTCTTTAATTAATAAAATTGATTGTCCCTGCTGTGATTATTTTTCAAACTCAAGGGAAGAATTACGCCATGTTGTTTTACATGCCAGATACCTTCATGAAGAAAAAAATATTGCTTACGAAAACATGGCATTAAGTGTACCAGATTTAGATACTTACGCTCCATACATAAGTCGCGAATTTGAACTCTACCAGATACCCTATGTTCAACACAGCGGTCGTTCTCTTTGCCAGAGTGGTGCAGGTGCATTTTTTAGTCAGTTAAACGATTGCGTTCAAAATGAATTTTCTTTTACAAGTATAAAAACACTTTTATTAAACAATGAACTTGCCTGGAAACAGACAAAACTTGCACAAGAACTTATTGACTTTGGAATTAAAAACAACTGTGTATGTTCCTATAATTTTGAAGAAAAAAAAATTGATGTATGGCTTCAATCTTTTAAGAAAGCAGGCGTTAATCAAAATCTAGTTGAATTTTATAAAGCTTTTAAGGATGTTATTACAAAAATTGTAAAAGCAAAAAGTTTTACAGAAATACGAAACATGTATTTTACTTTTAAAACAAAATTTTTTGATGAAGAAAATTTCTGTGAAAGTTCAGATAAAATTCTTTCAAGATGCTTAATAAAACTTTCTGAGCTTATAGATCTTGAAGAAACTTTTAGTGACTGCAAAATATCTTCTCCATATTCAATCTTTTTAGATGAACTAAAAGAAACTAAATATGTTTTTCAAAATAAAAAAAGAGGGCTTACCATACTTCCATACAAGATGGCGGCAACAGCTCCTTTTGACATTCATTTTATAATTGATGCAAGTGAAAATTCTGCTTCTGTAATAAACAGACCTATGGGTTTTCTAAGAGAAGATAAAAGATTTTCTTTAGGACTTACAGATGAAAATGTTTCTGAATTTTTTATAAAACTTTATGAATTAAATTCGCTTGCAGGAGAAACTTATTTTACCTGTGCTGAAAAAACATTTACAACTTATTCAGTATGTCAGGGATTTCTTAACGAACAGGACTGCCGTATTGATGAAGAAAAACATGTTGACAGTAAACCTATAAAAGAAGATTTACAAGATGAAGAAAAAAAATATCTGTTAATGCAACAAAATGATTTCCCTTCAAAACTAAATCTTAACCAGAAAAATAATTTTAAAAACTGGTATGACACACAAATCTCTTTCTTAGAAAATAAAGAAGAAATTAAACTTGAAAATAATCTTTTTGAACTTTTAAAAAATCAAAAATTTTTTGATGAACAAAAAAATAAAATCCGTATATCAGCTACAACCTTAAATGACTTTTTTTTCTGTCCGCGAAAATGGCTTTTTGACTCGATATATAATGTTGAAGAAAAAATACTTGAATCAAATCTTGTTGACGATAAATACATGGGTAAATTAAAACACAAGACTGTAGAAAAAGTTTTTAAACATATACTTACTCAAAATCCTGAAGGTTTTACAATTTTTTTAGGTGAAGATAAAATCTATAAATCTTTACCGGAACTGATCAATATAAAAACTGATGAAGTTTTTGAAGAAGAAAATGACAGTGTACTTGGAAAGACTTTGCTTCTTACAGAAAAAGATGCTGTAAAAGAAAATCTTATATGGGCAATGGATGAATTTTTTAAAGCCTTTGAAGGTTACCAGGTAATTGCCAGCGAAAAAGAAATGACTTTTGAAGAAGAAGGAAAAAATTATTTTCTTAACGGAAAGGCAGACCTTATTTTAAAAAATCCTGATGGTGATTTAACTGTTGTAGATTTTAAATCCAGTAATTATTTTAAGAACTTTATTTTATATTATGAAAACGATAATTTACCTGAATTACAATTTCCAATGTATGTTTTTCTTATGGAAAAAGAATATAAGGGTAATGTTGAAGAAGCATGCTATTTTTCTTTAGCAAGACAATCTGATGGTCAGGCATTTAAAAAATTTGTAATTCATCCGTCTTCTGAAAACAAAGCTCTTACAAGAGAACAATTTGAACCAACTGTGAATTTAATTTATGACAGTGAACAAAATATCTGCGAAAAATTTTATTCCATGCTCATTGCAAATAATTTTATTACAGATAAAAAAAATCAAAACTTTGAAAAATGCAGTAAATGTAATTACAAGGCATTTTGCAGAAAAACATTTACAGTAAGCGGTGACAGGGGGGATATGTAATGGAAGCAAAGGAAACTGAATTTTTATTTAACGATGAACAAAAAAATGCAATTAATATTGAAAAAAATGCTGTTGTAAGTGCAGGTGCTGGTTCCGGAAAAACACGTGTACTTGCAGAACGGTATGCAGACCTTATCTTAAAAAAACATTATAAAGTAGATGAAATTTTAACTTTAACGTTTACTAAAAAAGCAACCAACGAAATGTCTTCAAGAATTTATAAGCGTATAAAAGAAAAAGCACCTGATGCAGCAAAAGAATTCTATAAGGCACATATTCAAACACTGGACAGTTACTGTTCTTCAATTGCAAAACTTGGTGCCCATTATTATGGAATAAATCCAGACTTTAGTGTTGATCCAGATGGGGTTAATTCCATGATACACGATATGGCATTACCTTTTATTCTTGAACATCATACGAGTAAGTGTTTTCAAAAAATTGTAGGCGAAAAAGATTTTCAGAAAAAAACTACACAGCTGTTTGCAGATACAATTTTAAAATTTTCAAGTTTATCAAAACCAGTTAATTTTATAGAAAACTTAGAAAAACAAAAAATATTTACACAGAAAGAATGGAAGCGTCTTTGTATTTTATGCGAAAGCAAAAAAGGTTCTTTTCAAGAAGCTTATGAAATGTCCAGCGGAAATAAAGACACTAAAACTATTGTTGCAACAAAAGCAGTATTTGACACAATTGATGAAGATCCAGATGCAGTTTTTCTAACAGTAGAAAATTTTTGCACCAACGAAAGCAGTGCAAGAGAATACATACGGCATTTAAAAAAATATACGTCACTCAAATTATCTACTGCAAAAGGTTTTGATGAAATAAAAGAAATTTTAAAATCCATTCGCAATATAAAAAATTCTTTAGAAAGTATTTTTAATTTCTTTAAAGGATATGATGTAATAAAAGAAGCATCTACTTTGCTTACAGTATTTCAGGAAAATGTAAATATAAAAAAAAGGACAAGTGGTATTCTCTCTTATAAAGATGTAAGCGACCTTGCCTTAAAAACACTCATTGATTTTCCAGAAATAAGATTACTTGAAAAAAAACGTTACAAAGAAATTTTAATTGACGAATTTCAAGATAATAATGCCGACCAGAAAAATCTTTTGTTTTTATTAGCCGAAAAAATTGAACGAATGGAAAAATCTGTTCCTTCAAAAATAGAAGACCTTGAGGAAAATAAATTGTTTTTTGTAGGAGATGAAAAGCAGAGCATTTATCGCTTTAGGGGTGCAGACGTTTCTGTCTTTAGGGAATTAAAAGATTTTTTTAAAGACGGATATCTTGAAATGAATACAAATTACCGTTCTGACCCGGAACTAATTGCAGCCTTTAATACAATTTTTGGAGCACAAGATTTTATCTTAGATCAAAAAGAAGTTAATATTCAAAATCCAGCAGTCTTTATGCTTAATGAAAAAAATTCCGATATTCCGCTTTACGAAGCAACTTATTCAAAAGTACTTATTCCACAGAATAAATATGAAGTAGCAAAAGCAAAAACGCAATTTATTCCGCACATGCACATAGCCCTTGCGTCTTCTGCAGAAAGTGAAGATGAAGAAACAGAAATTAATGACAGTGACGAACGTGACGCTGTTTGGGTTGCAAGAAAAATAAAGGAACTAAACAAAGAAAATAAAATTGAAAGGAATAAAAGTGGTAGTAAAAGTAATTCTA
>CAZALL010000005.1:0-27038 GCA_964485955.1 uncultured Treponema sp.
AATAATCCGTCATCGGGCGGGCAAGGAGTTAAATATGGAATTTTTTGGAAATCTTGGAGCTGCAATTTGTATGGGTATTTCAGCTCTTGGTTCAGCTATTGGTATTGGTATTGCAGGACAGGGTGCAATTGGTGCATGGAAGCGCTGTTACTTAAATAATAAGCCGGCTCCTTTCATTCTTACAGTATTTGCTGGTGCTCCTCTTACACAGACTATTTATGGTTATCTTACAATGTTCCTTAAGTTAAAGAATCTTGGTACGACAAATCCGGGTATGGCTTTAGGTTTAGGTCTTGCTACAGGTCTTGCAATGGCACTTTCTGCTATTGCTCAAGGTAAGGCAGGTGCTGCAGCTTCTGATGCTCTTGCAGAAACTGGTAAAGGTTTTGCTTCATACCTTATGGTAATTGGTCTTTGTGAATCTGTAGCTCTTTTTGCTATGGCATTTACACTTATTGCATAAAATTTATTTTTGCTTAATTTATTCATACTATTTTATAGGCAGAGTTGAATGCAAGTTTAATTCTGCCTGTATTTATTTTAAATTTATTCTGTTATATAATGGTGGCATGAAAACAAGACAGTTTACTATCGGTGGAAAAGGAATTACAAAAATAGTGCCTGTAGGTGGTGATTCTCCAGTAACAATTCAGACAATGTGGAAGGAACCTATAAATGGTCTTAAAGAAAATAGTCAAGAACTTGAAAATATCTTAAAAAGAATAAATATAATGCAAGGCTTGGGCTGCGATATAATTCGTTTTGCAGTTCCTGATATGGATAGTGCAAGAGCTTTGTGTTTAATAGCAGAAAAAACTTCAATGCCTTTAGTTGCAGATATTCATTTTGATTATAGACTGGCTCTTGAGTGTCTTAAAGGTAATGTTGCGGCAATTAGAATAAATCCAGGAAATATTGGAAGCCGTGAAAAAGTTGAAGCTGTTGTGAATGCCTGTAAAGAAAATAATGTTGCCATAAGAATTGGTGTTAATACAGGAAGTCTTCCTAAAGATCTAGAAACTCTTGTAGAAGAAAATAAAATCAGCAGAGCTAAAGCTTTGTCACAAACAGCTTTAAGAGAAGCAGAAGTATTTGAGCAGCTAAAATTTAATAATGTTGTAGTAAGTATGAAAGCTTCTTCTGTTGAAGAAACAATAGAAGCTAACCGTGAATTTTCAGCAGTATCTGATATTCCTCTGCATGTAGGTGTAACAGAAGCAGGACCTTTAATAACAGGTATTGTAAAATCAACACTGGCAATGTCAACTCTTTTAAAAGACGGTATTGGTTCTACAATTCGTGTAAGTCTTTCAAGCAGTCCGGAAAATGAAATTATTACAGGTAGGGAAATTTTACATGAATGTGGAAAGAGAGAAGGTGGTGTTACTTTAGTAAGTTGTCCTAGATGTGGCAGAATGGGATTTGATGTACATGCTTTTGTTGATCGCTGGCAGAATGAATTACTTTCTATGAAAAAGAATATTACCGTTGCAGTGATGGGGTGTATTGTAAACGGACCTGGCGAAGGTAAGCCTGCTGATTTAGGTATTGCTGGAAGTGGATCAAAAGTTGTTATTTTTAAAAAGGGAAAAATTGTACAAACAATTAGTCCTCAAGATGCCGATAATGCATTTAGAAAAGAACTGGAGTCGCTGTAGAATGTTAAAATCTTTATCAAGACTTAATTTTTTTTGTATATTATTTTTGCTTTCATCTTCAATTTTATTTGCTGCCCCAGAGGTAAAAAGACCAGAAATAAAAAATCAAGACTGGAGGCTTTTAAAGCAGGCGCAAGCCGCATTTGAAGAAAATGATTTTGGACTTGCAGCATCACTTGCTGTTAGTGCAAAAGATTCTCGAGCACAGGAATGTAAATGGAAAATATACACACTTGATAATCTTTTAAAAACCAGGGAAGCAAGATCTGCAACTTCAAATATAAAAGATGTACTTTTAGCCCTTGAAAAAAGGGATTCTAAAGTTGGAATAGAAATTATTTATGATGAACTTACAAAACATGGTTCTTCATATTTTAATGATGATATTGGACAGCTGCAGGAACATGTAGCAAAACAAAATGTATATCCTGAAGCAGATTTTCTTTTGTCAAAAATATATGCACTTGAAGGTGAAAGTGCACAGGCAATTTCTTTTGCAAAAAAAGCATATGATAATGCATGGCTTTTAAATGTTAGTGAAGAAAAATATGACATTCTTTATAGCCTTGCATTTCTTTCAAAAGACAGTGGCAATACAGATGATTATGAAGCATATTTGTTGACAATTTTAAAAGATAACAAACATTTTGTTGATGAATCTTTTTTACAGTCTCTTTGCCGTATAATTAAAAAAGACAGCAAAAAAGAAGTTGATAAATATTTTCTTATGTTTAGAAGTGAAAATGATTTTTCTCTAAAAGCATTAAATGAACTTTGCCATTATTACAGAAATAATGGTAAGGATGACAAGGCATTAAATTGTGCAGCACTTGGAGTTACAACAGCTTTTACGAAAATTTATAATGTAATAAAATCTAGGGAAGTGCAATTTGAATATCAAGGTCTTAAAGAACTTTTAAGGCATGCAAAAAAATATCAGGACATTATTAATTGGGGAAATGAAGAAAAAGTATGGGAACTTTTTTTACTTTTTGCAGACTGTTCTTCTAGTAGTGGCAGTCTTAAATTTGCCCATGAACTTTATGAAATTCTTAGTGTTGCAGAACCAGAAGACTATTGGTGTAAAGTTGCAGCAGAAAGAATTAAAATATAAAGTCTGGAGATATGATAGTCCAAAAATGTATTTTTTAAATTAATATTGCAATCCTAATCCAAAGAAAATTTCATATTTTGGAAGTTCAGTATCTCTGTATGTTAAATCAAGTTTGTTTGGAAAAATCCAGCGTCCTAAATCAAAACCGACACTAGTTCTCACAACAAAACTTTTCCATTTTGAAGGATAAATAAGAACTTCAAGTCCGCCAGCATAATAACCATCTTCAAATTTTAAAGTTGTATCTTTTACAGGATGTTGAATAAGTGCTGCATCAATAAATGGATTAAGCTGTAATTCAAAGTCGCAGTATTGGAAAATTTTATGAGGTAAATAAAAAATTATTTTTGATGCTTTTGACATATCTTCGTATGAGCCAAACATCTTATATCCCCAGTCAAGCCAGTGAGTTGTAATTATATGGACAGGCATATCAAAATTAAATACAAGGGCAGCTGGTACTTTAAGTGCATAAGTTGTAGTGCCTGGTAAATATTGGTTATCTCTGATTCCTCTTAAGTATGAACCGATTTTTTCCCTATCGTTAAGACGTGCAATTCCAATAAAGCGTGTAGAAAAACCAATGTATTTAAATCCTTTATGAAAAATTGTATCAATTTCAAGATTAGGAATAAATTTTTGTGTTTGAAAATTCCAGCCAAATGACTGAGAAATTGAAAGATCATAGCCTGTTCTAAAGTTAGAAATCCAGTCGACTCGGGAAGTGGCAATTGATTGCGAAAGACTTATTGTAGGACTTGAAAGATCGCTATTGTTTATGTCAATTCCGTCGGTATCCCAATTGTATGTAAATCCAAAACTTGGAGTATATGTTACATTTGTTACATTGTTAATTTTTCCAATAATTATAGGGTAGGAAAGAGATGCATATTCTTTTGCATAAAAATCATCTCCATAGATTTCATAATCTTCATCACGTATTGCAGATTGCTGTACAGTAAATTTTAAATCGTTTTCTCCTAAGGGAAGTGCAATTGTTAATCCTGTTGTATAATTAAATTCTGGAAGTGAGTCTCCAATTGTCCAGCTGAATGAAAAATCATTAGACCATGTATTGTCAAAATAATTAAACATTTTAAAAGGAAAGTCATATTGAAAATTTATGCCGAGTGCAAGTTCCATAGGATCAGTTTCAACTTCCTGTTTAAAAAGTGCGTTGAAGTCAAAATTAAAATCTTCCATAAAGCCTAAAAAATTCATGTCTTTAAGTTTTACTTTTATTTCAGCTCCATCATTTGAATTATAACTGATTTTTGGAAGTGCAAGTAAGTGTTTAGAATCTGAACAAATTACACTTATGTTGACTAAAATAAGACCGTCTTTTTCTTCAAGATATTCTTTTGTAATACTTACATTTTCAAGAAGTCTTGTATTGATAAAAAGCTGTTCAAGATTTGCACAGTAGAGTTCAAATTCTTCCTTTGTATTAAAATCTATATTTTTATTTATTGTAACTGAACGTTCAAGTGCATAAGGTTTTGTTTTTCCGCCTGGCATATAGTAAACATTATTAATTTTATATTTTACATTTTTTAAATCTGTTTCATTTTCAAGAGATTGTGCAGATAAAAATAAATTTGTAAAAAAAGTAAAAATTATCAATAAAAATAAATTTTTTTTCATAAGCTTTTCTGTCCTAAAAAATTTTCTAATATTTTTAAATCATCTTTATATGTAATTTTTAAGCATTGTAAACTTCCATCTACAATTGCAATTTTTTCTTCAGGTAAATATTTTTTTATAACTCCACAATCATCGCTTGCTTTAAAATTTAAATCTTTTAAGGCTTTTTCATATGCTTTTTTTATTATATTACTTTTAAATCCCTGCGGTGTCTGGGAGTTATACAAAAATTCTCTGTCGGGAATTGAATTAATTATTTTATCACTGCATACAAGAATTGTGTCTGTTGTTTTTACAGCTGCTGTAACTGCATTTACATAGTCAAGTTTTTCTATGCAGTCTAAAATTGTTTTCTGACTCACAAGGGGGCGGGCAGCATCATGAAAAAGTATTTTGCATTCTTCCTTAATAAAATTTAATGCTGCAAGACTTGAATCAGATCTTTCTTTTCCACCTTCAATTAATGCTGTAATTTTTTTATATTTTGCACCTAATATATTTTTAACTGTTAAAAGATTTTCTTTAGATGTAACAATAATAATTGAATCAATTAAAGCACATTTTTCAAAAGCCAGAACTGAATGTTCCAAGACCGTAATTCCATTTAGTTCTAGAAACTGTTTTGGACATTCTCCTCCAAAGCGACTACTTTTTCCTGCTGCAAGAATTACGGCTGTTGTTTTCATTTTATTTTATGTCAAAGAGATTACTTTTCATAAATTTTTCAAGACTTACTTCCCATTTCGGAAGTTTTATTTTAAGTCCTTTTTGAATTTTATCCTTGCTTAAAACTGAATAAGCTGGTCTTTTTGCAGGACTTGGATATTCTTCTGTTGTACATGGATTAATTTCGCAGGTATTTGAAATTCGCTTATATTTTTTTCCAAGCTGATAAATTTTTTGTGTAAATTCATACCATGTTGTCTCTCCTATGTCTGTGCAGTGGTATATTCCATAAGGTAAGGCTGTATTTTTTCCTACAAATGTAGAAGAATTTTTTGAAGTTATAATAATTTTTATAATTACATTAGCTAAATCAACAGCACAAGTTGGAGTTCCTTTCTGATCTGCAACAACTTTTACACTAGGATGAGTTTCCATTGCTTTTGTCATTGTATAAACAAAATTTTTACCATCAAAACCATAGAGCCAGGCAGTACGTAAAATGTAATATCTGGTCATTTCTTTTTGAACGGCATCTTCGCCGGCTGCTTTTGTAATTCCATATACACCTAGAGGTTCTTTAGGCATGTTTTCTGTATATGGAATTTTTCCGCTTCCGTCAAAAACATAATCTGTTGAAATATGAATTAATTTTGCATTTATTTTTCTTGCCACACGGGCAATATTTCTTGGTCCGTCTTCGTTTAATTTTTTTGCAAGTTCAGTGTCGCTTTCTGCATTGTTTACATTTGTGTAGGCTGAACAATTAATGATCCATGTAATTTTTTCACGTATTTTTCCATCTAGTGCAGTTTTTCCTGTCATTACAGCGGATGTATCGTGAGCAGTGGCAAAGTCATTTAAAGTTTCCGGATCTGTGATGTCAACGTCTTTATCTGTACCAATCCAGTTTATATTATTTTGTGTCAGTTGACGGGCAACTTCGCTTCCAAGCATTCCTTTACAACCAATTAACCAAATCATGCAATTTCTCCAGTTATAAATTTATTTTCCAATCCACTTGCTGTTTATATCAAAATAATCTAAATCAAAACTGAATAAAGGATGTTTTGTGTCTTTTTCAGAAAGATTTACTTCTAGATCAGGTGCAATAGATTTCCAATCAATATTAATTGTTTTATCATTCCACATAAGTCCGCCTTCATCTTCAGGATGATAAAAATTAGTGCATTTATATGCAAAAACAGCATGTTGTGAAAGAACGTAGAATCCGTGTGCAAAACCTTCTGGAATATAAAATTGATTTTGTTTTTCAGAATCAAGAATTACTCCATAATATTTTCCAAAAGAAGGGGATCCTTTTCTTAAGTCTACTGCAACATCATAAACTTTGCCTTCAACTGCCCGGACAAGTTTTCCCTGTGGAAAATGTTTTTGAAAGTGAAGTCCTCTTAAAACTCCAGCTGAAGAAGAAGATTGATTGTCCTGAACAAATTTCATTGTAAGACCTGCTTCATTAAAATCTTTTTCACTGTAAACTTCAAAGAAGTAACCTCTTTTGTCACCAAAAACTCTAGGTTGAATTTCGTAAAGTCCTTCGATAGGACATTTTTTAAATTCAAAAGGCATATATATCTCCATTTGCAATAAGTTTAAGAATTATAGTGAATTAAATTTTTTAATACAAGTGAATGTTTTATTGCATTACTGGGGTTGTAAAAAAAATATGAAAAATTTATAAAAAAAATGATATTTATGCTTGACATAAATTATTAAAGAGAATATAGTGTCATTCATCAAGCCGCTGTAGCTCAGCTGGTAGAGCGCGTGATTTGTAATCTCGAGGTCCTGGGTTCGAATCCCTGCGGCGGCTGTAGTTCCTTAAATGGACTTGGGGAGTTTCCCGAGTGGTCAAAGGGGGCAGACTGTAAATCTGTTGGCTCGTCCTTCATAGGTCCGAATCCTATACTCCCCAACCGGTGTTGAAAAGATGAGCTTTTTAACACCTTTTTTTTTGCAGATGTCTGATTTTAATCTTAAAAAACTTAAATTCTCTTGTCAGCGTTGTTCTTCGTGCTGTCGGATAAATCCTGGTTTTGTATATTTATCTCTTTGTGATTTGACAAATTTATGTAATTACTTTAAATTGGACAGCATCACTTTTATAGAAAAATACTGTCGCTGGGTTTCTTCAAATGACGGGGATTATTACCTTTGTCTTTTGGAAAAAGAAAACAATGACTGTATTTTCTGGGCAGAAGGTGGCTGTAAAGTTTATCAGGTACGACCTGTGCAGTGTTCAACTTTTCCTTTCTGGTCATATTACCTTGAAAGTACACAAAGATGGAACGAGTGCAGTAAACTTTGTCCGGGAATAAATAAAGGAAATCTTCATTATGCTGAAGAAATTGCAGCTGAATTAAAAAAATATGAAGATAATCATCCTTTAAAGAGAAGTGAATATATAAAAATGTAGTTTAATGGAGGCAAAGTGTTAGTTCGTTTTTGGGGAGTAAGGGGCTCTATACCAACTCCGCTTTCACCAGAGCAGGTGCAGGCAAAAATAACAGCAGTTGTAGAACGTATTTCACCTGCAGATATAGCCTCTGAAGAAGCAAAAGAAAAATTTATTGCAAATCTGCCGGACTATCTTTTTGGAACAGTCGGCGGTAATTCTGCATGCGTTGAACTTAGAACTGACACGGGTAAAGAATTTATTTTAGATTGCGGAAGTGGTCTTCGTTCTTATTGTAAAAATGGCATTCAACCAGGTGATAAGCATTATTATATTTTTATGTCTCATTTTCACTGGGATCATATACAAGGTTTACCTTTTTTTGATGCTTCTTTTAATCCTTCAGCAAAAATAGAGATTTATTCAACTTTTCCTGCAGCAGAAAGAATTCTTGAAGAACAGAGTCGTAGACCTTATTTTCCAAAGAGTGCCTGCTGGCCTTCTGTAAAAAAACAGTTTACTTTCCATCTTGTAGAGGCAGATAAACCTTTTTATGTAGAAGGAGTAAAAGTTACCTGTCATAAGATGAAACACCCTGGTAATTCCTATTCATTTTGTTTTGAAGAAAATGGCAAAAAATTTATTTATGCAACCGATGTAGAACTTCAATCTGCAGATTTTGATACTGACGGAAGAAATGCTAAATTTTTTCAGGATGCAGATATGCTTATTTTAGACAGTCAGTATACGGTTGAAGAAGCGATAAAAAAAGAAAACTGGGGTCATAGTTCATTTTGTTATGCAATTGATTTTGCTGCTTTATGGAATGTAAAAAATCTTTATCTTTTTCATCACGAACCAACTTATGATGATAAAAAAATTTATTCGATATTAAAATCTGCCAGATGGTATGCCGGTTATTCAGCACAGGTTAAGACTAAGGTATATTTGGCAATTGAAGGTCAGGAAATAGAACTTTGAAAACTCAAAAAAAAATTTTTTCACAAATAATTGCATGGACTCTTGCAGTAATTGCAGTGTTAGTATGTTTTGTCATTGCTTTTTGGTCTGGCATAACAAGTCCGCTTTCTTCTCAGAAAAATGAAGTTACTCAAAAAATTGTAGTTCCACAGGGAAGTAGCGTAAAAAAAATTGCATCGGATATGAAAGAAAAAAAATTAATTCGTTCAAAAAATGCATTTTATTTGTCTGCAAGATTTAATCTGTACAGTAAAGAAAAATTTACTTTAAAAAGTGGAGTTTATTCAATTAAGAGTTCAATGTCAGTTAAAGAAATATATAAAATTTTTCAGGAAGGAAAGCAGGAAATTATTTCTGTAAGTATTCCAGAAGGACTTACTATTTCTAAAATCGCATTATTACTTGAAGAAAACGGTGTTTGTAAGGCGACGGATTTTACTGCAAGTGCATATAATTCAAAGTGGACTTTAAAACATGGAATTAATTCTTCTTCGGCAGAAGGTTTTCTGTTTCCAGATACTTATTATTTTACTGCTGGCATGGAAGCCGATGATGTTGTAGAAAGAATGACGTCTGTTTTTTTTGAAAAAATAAAGTCTATTGAAGGAATTGATTCTTATACACCAAAGCAACTTTTTGATTTAGTTTGTTTAGCTTCGATTGTAGAACGAGAATACAGAGTTGAAGATGAAGCACCTTTAATTGCCAGTGTTTTTAAAAATCGCCTTAAGATAAATCAGGGACTTCAGTCTTGTGCAACTATTGAATATATAATTACAGAAATCGAAGGTAAGCCTCATCCAAAAAGAATTACTTACAGCGATCTTGAAATAGACAGTCCATATAATACATACAAGTGGGCAGGGTTGCCTCCTGGACCAATTTCAAATCCAGGGATGATTGCTTTAAATGCCAGTGTCCATCCTGCAAAAACAGATTACCGTTATTTTGTTCTTACAGATCCTCAGAAGGGAAGACATACTTTTTCTAAAGACTTTAACTCTCATGTAAAGGCAGAAAACGGATATTACACAAAGTAGGATGAGAAAAAATGAAAATTCTACAATCTTCAATTGATGAAGTTGCTTCTCGTGCAGATATTGTGTCAATTATAGGTGAATATATACCTTTGACTCAAAAAGGTAATGATTGGTGGGGTTGCTGTCCTTTTCATCAGGAAAAAACTGCTTCATTTTCTGTTTCACCGGAAAAAAAATTTTATTATTGTTTTGGCTGTCATGCTGCTGGTACTGTCTTTAATTTTGTAATGAATGTTGATGGTTTGTCATATCCTGAAGCTATAGAAAAACTTGCAAAAAAAATAGGAGTTACTTTACAATATTCAGATTCTGTAAAGGCTTCTGAAGAAGATAAAATTGCAAAAAAAAAGGCTGAATATATAAATCTTTATAATAAAATAACAACTTCCTTTCATTATTTTTTAATGGAAACTGAATCTGGAAAATTTGCACTTGATTATATTACAAAGCGTGGCTTAAGTCGTCAGACTCTCGAAAAATTTAAAATAGGATATTCTCCTGCAGACCGCTTCTGGCTTAAAAAATTTTTACTTAAAAAAAATTATAGTGAAGAATTTTTAAAAGAATCTGGGCTGTTTAGTGAACGTTATCCTGACTGTTCATTTTTTTCTGACCGTTTAATGTTTCCTACATTTGATCGCGAAGGAAATACAATTGCATTTGGCGGAAGATTTTTACGTGGAGATTCGGATAAGTCTCCTAAATATTTAAATTCAAAAGATTTATTGTGGTTTAAGAAAGGTAAGAATCTTTTTGCATTTAATTTTGCAAGAGAAAATATAAAAAAACAGAAAAAAGTAATTTTTTGTGAAGGTTATATGGATTGTATTGCCTATCACCAGTGCGGAATAAATATTGCAGTTGCAACAAATGGTACTGCACTTACAGAAGATCAGATACGGCTCGTAAAAAATACAGGAGCTGAGACTGTCCTTTTGTCTTTTGATAATGATAAAGCGGGGCTTATGGCAACAAAAAAAGCTATTGCACTGTGCAGACCTATGGATTTAAATGTAAAATTTATTCAGTTGCACGGAGGAAAAGATCCTGCGGAAATTATGCAGAATTTGGGGGCTGATGCCTTGACAAATGATGTTAATAACGCTATATTGGACAGTGATTTTCTGTTGTCAAAATTGCAAGAAGTATATTCAAAAGATTCTCCTGAAGATATAGCAAAGGCCTGTCTTGAGTTCTTTCCATACATAGACTTATTGAAATTAGACATACAGAAGAATGCCTGTCTGGCTCAGTTGTGTCAGATTTATGGCATTGATCTGGAGGCAGCTAAAAGAGACTATCAGAACAGAAGTTCACTTGCAAAACGCATAAAACCAAGTAACAAAACGGAAGAAAATCAGTTGCAGAAAGAAAATCAATATATTCCATCTGCAGAATTTAAGGCTGTGCTATCAGTTATTTCCGATGACAACAGAATGTTTCTTGAAATGCGAAAGGTAATTTCTGCGGATGATCTTTATGACACTGAAGCCAGAAAGTTATTCATTATTCTTGAGGAATGTAACCGTAGTGGTAATTTTTCTGAAGGAGCTATACTTAATCGTTGTGACAGCGAACAAATTAGACGAATTATAATTGAATGTGTTCATGTAAACGATTCAACAGACAATGTTCGTTCTGCACAAGATGGTATAAAAATGCTTCAGATAAATGCACTTACTCATAAAAGAGTTACTCTGAATAATAAAATTAAGGCTATTGAGAGAAATCCCAGTCCTGAAAATCAGAGACAGTTGCGTGATATGGTTCAAGAAATAATGAGCATTGACGAACAGATTGTTTTATTAAAAGGGTAAACAATGGATCAGAAATCTGCTTCATCGAAGAAAACTTCATCTAAGAAGACTTCTTCTGTAAAGGCTAGTTCTAAAAAAACTACCGTTAAAAAAGAAACTGTAAAAAAATCGGTTAAGACTCCTGTAAAAACAGGTGCAAAAAAAATTGATTCTAAAAAAAATGCAGGCAAAAAGCCATCTGATGTAAAAAAGACTGCTATTAAAAAAACAGTTAAGGCTCCTGTAAAAACAACTGCAAAATCTACTGCAACAAAAACAGTAAAAACTGCTGTAAAAAATACAAAGGCTCTTTCTAAAAATTCAGAAACAAAGGTAAAATCTACTAAAAACGTAAAAAATATTCCTGCTTCTTCTAAAAAAACAACAGAAAAAAAAGCAGAAAAGAAGGTAGAAAAAGTTTCTGTAAAAAAAGAAAGTCCTAAAAAACAGACTTCTGCAAAAGAGATTAGTAAAAAGGAAAGTTCTAAAAAAACTGCTTCTGTAAAGGAAATTAAAACTGAAAAAAAAGAAGTTCCTGCTAAGATAGAAAAAGTTACTTCAAGAAAGCCTCATGACGAAATAATCGATTCAGATGTGATGGGTGATAATCAGATTGAACTTGAAGACGAAGAAGATAAGGAAAGTGCTACTCTAGAGCCTCAGGTTGCAGCTCTCTTGGAATATGCAAAAAGCCGTCAGGTTATTTCGTGGGATGAGATTAAAGAAAAATTGAGTCCTGATTATATTGCATCTCCAAAAATGGATGAAGTTCTTGCTCTCCTAAATGAAAAAAATATTCAGGTTATGCAGGAAGATGATGAAGAGGATATTCTTGATGATGAAGATGCTCAGGGCGATAACGAAGATCTTATTGCTGAAGGTCATGAAGAATCTGACGAAGATAAAATAGATGACGGAAAAAGACGTCTTGTTGCAAATGATAAAGACGGAAATATTGATGATACAATCAGACTTTATCTTCGCGATATTGGTAAAGAAAATCTTCTTACAGCTGAACAGGAAGTTACTCTTTCAAAAACTATGGAAGACGGTCAGATTATCATAAAGAATGTAATCATGAATGCAGGTATGATAATTCCGGAATTTTTTGCCATAGCACAGAAAGCATTTACCAGAATTGACTTGCATGAACCTGGAAAGCCTAGAAAAGAAATAAATGAAGAAATGGCTGAAAAACGCCGTTTAAAGAGTTCTTATGGAGAATATTTAAAGCCTGTACTTCAGGAAATGAAGCAGTATATGGCATTAAAAAAATCTCTTTATGATACAGAACAGTCAATTTCTATTTTTGAAAATGAAGAACTTGTAAAACTTAAGAATGTAATAGTTCCTCAATTGCAGAAAATAGATATTCAGACTGAGGAAATAGATAAATTTAGTAATAAATTTCTGGAAGCTTCTGAAAAAATAAATGAGTACCATCATAAGCAGGAAAAACGCATGAAGGAACTGCGGATAAATGATGCCCAGGGCTTAAGAAGTATTGGTCGTCGTCTTGCAACTCATTATGAATCACAGAAACTTGAAAAAGAGCTTGCTCTTACCGCAGATGAAATCCGTGAAGTTTATACTCAAATTCAGAAAATTGATCGCAAACTGCGTCGTCTGGAATATGAATTTGAAAATTCAGTTGAACAAATTCTTGATATGACAAAAGAAATTAACAGAGGTAAGGTTATGATGGAAAAGGCTAAAAATCGCCTTATAAATGCAAACCTTCGACTTGTTGTTTCAATTGCAAAAAAATATACAAATCGTGGATTGCAGCTTTTTGATCTTATTCAGGAAGGAAATATTGGTCTTATAAAGGCTGTTGAAAAATTTGAATACAGTAAAGGATTTAAATTTTCAACATATGCAACATGGTGGATTAGACAGGCAATTACAAGAAGTATTTCTGATCAGGCTCGAACTATCCGTGTACCGGTTCATATGATTGAACAGATTAATAAAGTTGTTCGCGAAAGCCGCCAGTTAATGCAGAAACTTGGTCGTGAACCAACAGATGAAGAAGTTGCAGATCAGCTTGGCTGGCCTGTAGCAAGAGTTAAGCAGGTTAAAAATGTTGCCCGTGAACCAATTTCTCTTGAAACTCCAATTGGTGAAGAAGAAGATAGTTTACTAGGAGACTTTATTGAAGATAAGGAAGTAGAAAATCCTGCATCTCAGACAGCTTATACTCTGTTAAAAGAACACCTTCATGAAGTCTTAGATACTTTACCTCCAAGAGAGCAGGAAGTTTTAAAAATGCGTTTTGGTCTTGATGACGGATATTCTTTGACTCTTGAAGAAGTTGGACTTTATTTTAATGTAACAAGGGAGCGAATCCGTCAGATTGAAGCAAAAGCTTTGAGAAGACTTCGACATCCAAGACGTGCAAGTGGTCTTAAGGATTATCTTGAAACGTAATTTTTCTATATAGCATTTTATTAAAAAGGCCTTTAGAAATTGAATTTTTTTAGAGGCCTTCCAGTATAGACATGCAGAGCAAAAATGTTGTATAGTTAATGGCAGATTTTGTCGCGTAATTTTTAAAATTTTATGTAATTTGATATAATACAAGAGGTTATAACTCATGCAGACTACAGAAACTATTGAGAAGCTTAAGGAATTACAGGTTGTTTTAAACGATAAATATGACCGTGAAAGAAAAATCCGTGAATTGCCAAAATCTTTAGACGGAAGTACCTTAAGCCTTGAAAAATTCAAAAAGGAATATACTGAAAAATATTCTGTTTATGAAGCACAAAAGGTAAAGGTAACTGGGCTAAAAAATGAACTTAGTGAAGTTACTAGTTCTCGTGAGACAGCCGAAAAAGCAATGGATGCAATTTCAACTCACCGTGAGTTTGAAGCTCTTGAAAAACAGATTGAAGAAGCAAAAACAAAAGAAGAAGGGCTTCGCCATGAATTATTAAAAGAAGAAAAAATTCTTTCTGAATTAAATGATGAATTAAAAAGCCTTGAAGATCTTATTGAAGCTACAGAAAAAGATGTTAATGAACTTAAAAGTAAAGTTGATAATGATCTTGAAAGTTATCAGAAAGAAATTGCTGATTTTACAAAAAAACAGGAAGAACTTGCATCTGGTATTGAACCTGAACTTATCTTTAAATTTGAAAGAACAATTGAACGTTCACCAAATGGTGTTGTAGCTGTAAGAGGAAATGTCTGTGACGGATGTCATATGATTCTTCCTGCTCAGTTTGCAAATGAAGTTCATGCAGGTGATAAATTGCTTTTCTGCCCGTATTGTGGAAGAGTTCTGTTTTACGAAGAAGATCTTGATAATTCTTCAACTTATTTCCAAACAGATGATGCAGGAAGTCTTGTAGATCTTGATGATCTTTCTGATGAAATGACAGATGAAGATTATGATGAAGAGAGAGAATATGATGAAGAGTCTGAAGATTTAAGAGATAATTCAGATTTTGAAGAATAAGTAATTATTATAGAAGGTATTTGACCGCTTGCCTGCAGACTGATGATAATCTCCAGGTATGAGGTAAAGTCCGGGCTCCACCGGAAAAAATGCCGGGTAATAACCGGGCGTCAGTTGAAAGTTGACATTTTTGTCATAACTCACTGGCGACAGAAAGTGCTACAGAAAATAACCGCCTGCAAAACAGGTAAGGGTGCAAAGGCAGGGTAAGAGCCTACCGCGTAACTGGTAACAGTGACGGCATAAGTAAACCTCATTTGGAGCAAAATCATGCAGCAGTTTGACTTCCGGGCTTATACTGCGGGTAGATTGCTGGAGGCAGCAGGTAACTGTTGTCGCGGATAGATGGTCAAGCACATTTATTTGTGTACCAGAACCCGGCTTATATACCTTCTTTTATTTATATTGTTAATAAAGTTTTGGGTGGGTAAATGAAAACTAGAGGTAATGAAAGCTTTAGACGAAGAAACAGCAAACTTGTACCGCGTCTTTTGTTACTCTTAGGTCTTATTGTCGCTGTTGCCTTAATTACTCTTTTTTGCGTAAAATTTGTTGCCCCACGTTTAAAAAATTCAAATACAGTTTCATCACTTTACAGAAATTGGAAAAAATACGATTACGAAAAAGTTTATGATATTTCAGCTAAAATACTTGAAAAAAAACCTCTTCATAATACCGCCAGAACTTTTTATGGTTATAGTGCTTTTTATCTGGCAGTTTCAGAAACAGACAGTAATCTTGCTCAGTCTTATCTTGACGAAAGTATAAACAGTTTAAGAATAGCCCTTCAGTCAAGCAAAAAAAAGTCTTTAGGACAGATTGAATATATGCTAGGTAAGGCATATTTTTATAAAAATTCAATTTCTTCATATGATTATTATGCTGATTTAGCAGTAAAATATTTTCAAAAATCACTCGATGACAGATATAAATCTGATGATGTCTGGCAGTACCTTGGGCTTTCTTATGCAGCTTTAGGAAAAAGACAGGAAAGTATAGCATCCTTTACAAAGGCATTGGACAGAGAATCTGATGTACTTTTGATGAATATTGCTGAACAGTATTATCTTAATGGTCAAAGTGATGCTGCAAAGCAATATCTTTTTAGATGTAATAATATTTCACAAAATCAGGATATTTTAAGTAAAAGTCATACCTTGCTAGGTCAGATATATACGGATGAAAGTAAATATGAAGATGCGTTTAAAGAATTTAATGCAGTTCTTGAAAAAGATAAAAATTCTGCTGACGCACACTATGGACTTGGTGTATTATATGAAAAACAGGGAGATATGGCTAAGGCCAGATCTGAATGGAGAAAATGTATCCGCATTCAGGTAAATCATCCTGGTGCTGCAAAAAAAATGGCAGAAATAAAATAAATTGAAAAATCACCCCGGAGGAAAAAAAATGGGATTGTTGGATAGATTTACAACTGATATTGGTATTGATTTAGGAACCTGTAACACTTTAATTTATGTAAGGGGTCAGGGAATTGTAATTGATGAACCGTCAGTTGTTGCTGTTGAAAAAGGTACAAAAAAAGTTGTTGCCGTAGGTTCAGAAGCAAAAAGAATGCTTTGGAAAACACCAAGTGGTATTGTTGCAATTCGTCCTTTGGCAGATGGTGTAATTAGCGACAGTGATTCTACAGAAAAAATGATTAAATATTTTATTCAGAAAATTGTACCAAAGCATCAGCTAATAAAATCTACCCGTATGAAAATAGGTATTCCTTCTTGCATTACTCAGGTTGAACGTGATGCTGTATTGGCCGCAGCTTATAAGGCAGGTGCAAAAAAAGCTGAACTGATTGAAGAATCACTTGCTGCCGCTATTGGTGCACAAATTCCTATTTATGAACCTGCAGGTCATATGGTATGTGATATTGGTGGCGGAACTACTGAAGTTTCTGTAATTTCACTTGGTGGCATGGTTGTAACTTCTTCTATTAAGACTGGTGGAAATGAATTTGATGAAGCAATAATTAAACATATTCGTTCTGTTCATAATCTTAATATTGGTCAGGGAACTGCAGAAAAACTTAAAATTGAAATTGGAAATGCTACTCCAGATAAGCAGATTGAAAAAATGCAGATTAGGGGAAATGATGCAATTACAGGGCTTCCAAGAAGTCTTGAAGTTGACAGTGTTGAAGTTCGTGAAGCTTTAAAAGAACCTGTTGCAAAAATTGTTGAACAGATTAAACGCACTTTAGGTCAGACACCTCCAGAACTTGCTGCAGATATTGTTGAACGCGGTATTGTAATGACTGGTGGAGGTTCAATGCTTAAGGGACTTCAGAAACTTATTTCTAAAGAAACAGGTGTTCCTGTAATTCTGGTTGAAAAACCTCTTGAATGTGTTGCAGTTGGTGCAGGTCAGGCATTTGAATTATTTAAGGATATGTCTACAGATCGTGCAATTTACGATAATCTTAACGATTAAAAGAACAGACTATGAGTAAAAGGCAAAGGCTGCAACCTAAGTTTAAACTTCCTGAATTTGTATTTGTAATTCTTCTTTTAATTAGTGGCATAACTCTTTCTTTTCATACGGGTGGCTTTATTGTAAACTTTAATAAAGTTGGCTTTACAGTTCTTTCATCTGTTCAAAAAGGAGTTCATTGGGTTACTTCTGGGGTAGGTAACTTTTTTACTTCAATTCACGAAACTGCTGTATTAAAAAAAGAATACAAGGAACTTACAGAACGCCTTAAGGATTACGAATACTTTCAGAGAAATAATACAGAAATCCGTAAGGAAAACGAACGCCTTAGGGAACAGCTGGGTTTTGCACGTTCTTTACAGCAAAAAAATATTGCGGCTCAGATTATTGGTCGTGATCCAGACAGTCTTTATTCCGGTATAACAATTAATAAAGGTTCCAGAAACGGAATAAAAAAAGGGATGCCTGTAGTAGCTATTCAACATGGAAATATTGGTGTTGTAGGAAAGATTGTACTGGTTGGCCCTGGTACAAGTCTTGTAATGCCACTTTATGATTCTCAGTGTAATATTTCTGCTAGAATTCAGAATACAAGGGATTTAGGACTTGTAAATGGAAATGGCTCTTTAAGTAGTCCTTTGTCGCTTAAATATATAAAAAAGCGTGTTCTTGATGAATTAAATTATGGTGATATTGTCGTAACTTCTGGAGAAAATGATAATTATATGCGGGATATTCCACTTGGAACAATCAGTAAAATTACTGTTTTAGACTACGATTCCTCCTTAGATATTGAACTCAATCCTGTTATTGATTTTTCAAGACTTGAAACAGTAATGGTTGTAGATTTATCTGTTAAGGCTGAAAATACTGCAGAGGAGAATATAAATGACTAAATCAATTTCTGTTAGTGCACTTATTCTTTTTATCGCTGCGATTATAGAAGCTACTATTTTTTCAAATATCACGTGGCTTCCTGCTGTTCCAGATTTTTGCATGATTTGTGTTCTTTATTTTTCACTACAAAATGGAAAATTCCATGGTGAGCTTACAGGATTTGTTTCCGGTCTTTTTATAGATTTTTTAAGTTCCGGTCCATTTGGGTTAAATATGCTTGTTAGGACTATAATGGGATTTTTTAGTGGAATGTTCAACAAAACTTTAAATACGGATGGATTTCTTATTCCTGCAATAATTGGTTTTACGGCAACTATAATAAAAGGCATTCTGCTTTACTTAATTTCAATTCTTTTCCCTTCTTCAGTTCTTTCTTATAATCCAATTTCATGGATGTTTCTTTTTGAACTTATAATGAATACAATTCTTACTCCATTGATTTTTAAATTTTTAAGCATTTTTAACCGCGTGCTTTTAGTAAAGCAGGAGAATTATTTTAATGCTTGATTATGATCTTTCAAACCAGTCAAATAATTATTCAAATAAAAATAAAAAAATAATAATACTCTCGATATTTATAATCTTTGTATTTTTTTTATATGCTTTAAGACTTTTTTCTTTGCAGATTATCGAAGGAGACAAATACAGAAAGCAGTCTGTAAAAATTTCAAGTAAGGTAAAATCTATTCCTGCACAGCGTGGTTGGATTTATGATAGAAATGCAAATTTACCTGTTGTAATTAATTCAGATTCTTTTGCTATTGATCTTACTCCAGGTGAAATTCCTGATGGTTATTATGATACTGTTACTTCAAAACTAGCAGCGTATCTTGGTATTTCTAAAAATGATGTTGATGCAAAAGTTCCTCTTAAAAACAGACGGTCTTTTACTAGTTTTGAAATAAAAGCAAATGTTCCTTTTGATACTATAAGTAATATTGCAGAAAATTCAACTGATTTGCCAGGTGTTTCATGGCATAGTAAGCCAATAAGAAATTATGTTGAAACTGGTAGTTTAAGTCATATTATTGGTTATGTAGGTGACATTTCTAATGAAGAAATGACAGTTATGTACAATAAGGGTTATAAAAGAGGCAGTATTATTGGAAAAATCGGTATTGAAAAACAGTACGATTCTCTGCTTCAAGGAGTACCTGGTAGAGAAAGTTCTACAGTTGATGTTCGCGGTCGTGTCTTAAATGAAACTCCAATTGTAGAACCTCCGCAAATGGGAAAAAATCTTGTTCTTACAGTTGATACAAAAATTCAAAAACTCGCAGAAAAGGCATTGGGAGAACGAGTAGGGGCTGTGGTTGTTCTTAAACCAAGTAATGGTGAAGTTCTTGCAATGGTTTCATATCCTTTTTTTGATGCAAATATTTTTTCAACAGATAATGCTTCTCAGGAATATCAACGTCTTGTAAATGAAGAAAATAAACCTCTTCTTAATCGTGCCGTAAATGCAATTTATCCTCCAGCTTCTACATTTAAGACTATTATGGCAACGGCAATGCTTGCAGAAAAAGCATATCCTGCGGACAGAAAAATTGAATGTGAAGGAAAAATTCAATATGGAGACCGTGTATTTAACTGTCACGTAAAAACTCCGGGACACGGTTATCTTGATTTAAAAAATGGAATCGCCCAGTCTTGTGACGTTTATTTCTGGGTTGTAGGACGTGATTATTTAGGCGTAGATAAAATATCACAATACGCAAAAACATTTGGTTTTGGTCAGAGTCTGCAGATTGATTTACCTGCACAAAGCGAAGGATTTGTTCCTACTGCACAATGGAAAGAACGTCGCTACCATGAAAAATGGCTTGGCGGTGATACTATGAATATGTCCATTGGACAGGGATATACTGTAGTAACACCTTTACATGTTGCAGATATGATGGCAATGGTTTGTAATGAAGGAAAAATTTATAAACCTCATCTTTTAAAAGAAGTTCGCGATCCTGTAACAAATGAAGTTATAGAAGAAATAAAACCTGAAGTACTTTTTGATTCTGATATTGCAGTTGAAGTTTGGCGTGAAGTTCAAAAAGATTTGCGTTATACAATTACAGATGGTACTCCATATTATCCGATGCATAATAAAACTGTAAAATCTGCTGGAAAAACAGGTACAGCTGAAGTAAACGGATACTTAAAAAATCACTGGCACTCATGGATGGTTGCCTATGCTCCTTATGATGCACCTGTAGAAGATCAGGTTGTTGTTGTAAGCCTTGTTGAAGCAGTAAACAAATGGGAATGGTGGGCACCTTACTGTACAAATATTATTATTCAGGGAATTTTTAATGACCAGACATTTGATGAAGCAGTTGATGCTCTCGGCTTCCGCTATCTTTTGAATAATAATAATCAGGCAGCTACAAGGAGAGAGTAATGAAATTAAAAATACTGAATTTATTTGATTACGTTTTATTAACCTGCGTTATAGTTCTCGTCTGTTTAGGAATCTGTTTTATTTATTCTTCCGGAATTAATTCTGATGGTGTTTTAGTTTCTAAGGAATATATAAAACAGATTATATGGGCTTTTGTAGGCCTTGCAGTAATGGTTGGATTAACACTTTTTGATTACAGAAAACTTTACAGAATAGCACCAATTTTTGCCATTATTGCAGTTCTTCTTTTAGTTTATACCCGTCTTTTTGGTAAATATGTAAATGGTGCAAAAAGCTGGATTGGAATAGGTGACTTGGGTATTCAGCCTTCAGAAATAATTAAAGTGTTTTATATAATCTTTTTAGCATGGTTTTTTGATAAATCAAAGAATGAAGATTATAAAATAAGGTTTGCAAAATCACTTTGTATTATGCTTGTTCCTATGGGATTAATTTTAATTCAGCCTGATTTAGGAACAGCTTCTGTTTACCTTCCGATTTTTTTAGTAATGGCTTTTATGGCAGGAATTCCTTTAAGGCTTTTAATGATTATTGTTTCAATTTGTCTTGGAACGATTTTATTTACAGTTCTACCAGTTTATCAGTCTTTAATTTTACATAAAACAATACCTATTATTTCAATTCTTACAAATCGCAAACTTTTTTTAATCGTTCTTGCAGCTTGTCTTTTAATTACGGCAATTGGTATTGCAGGACAGATTATTTTTGGGAAAAAATATTTTTATTGGATTACATATGTTTTTGCAATTTTATCTGCGTGCCTAGTACTTTCTGTTGCTGCCGGTAAAGTTTTAAAACCATATCAAATTCAGCGTCTTATAATTTTTATTGATCCTTCAAGTGATCCTCAGGGTGCAGGCTGGAATATTATTCAGTCTGAAACTGCAATTGGTTCAGGTAACTTCTGGGGACGTGGTTTTATGCGTGGTACGCAGAGTCATTACCGTTTTTTGCCGGAACAGTCTACGGACTTTATTTTTTCAATTCTTGCAGAAGAAATGGGCTTTGCTGGCGGACTTTTTGTTTTTGCTCTGTTTTTAGTTATTCTTATCAGAATTACAATAATCATTAAACAAACAACCAATTCTTTTGGATGCTATATTTCTTCCGGAATACTTGGAATGTTATTTTTTCATTTTTTTGTAAATGTAGGAATGGTTATGGGTTTAATGCCTATTACTGGTATTCCTTTACCATTTTTGTCATACGGTGGTTCAGCCTTAATTACAAATATGATTTCGATTGGACTTTTGATGAGTATAAATTCAAGACGACTTGATTTTTCTGCGGCGGTTTAATTTGAAGTTAATAAATCCATTAATAGACTTAGGAAGAGCATTAAATTTAGTTCAATCTCCATCCAGATATATTGGAGGAGAGTACGGTTCGATTGTAAAAGTTCATAAAAATAATGACGATTTATTTAACTGTGCCATAGCCTTTCCTGATTTATATGAAATAGGAATGTCTAATTCTGCCGTAAAAATTTTATATAATGCTTTAAATAAAAATCCCTTGATAAGATGTGAACGTGTTTTTGCAGCAGACAAAGATTTTGAAGCACTTCTTAAAGAAAAAAATATTCCGCTTTATACTCTTGAAACAGGAATGCCTTTAAAAAATCTAGATATGATCGGTTTTTCCATAGGCTATGAATTGGGAATTACTCAAGTTTTAGCAATGCTTGACTTAGGTGGAATTACTTTAACAAGCGATCAAAGAAAAGAAGATGAACCTTTAGTTATTGCAGGAGGTTGCGGAGTTACAAATCCAGCTCCGATAGGGAAGTTTTTTGATGCAATTTTTGTTGGTGAAGCAGAAGACAAATTTTTTAAATTAATAGATACAATTGCTCAATTAAAAAAATCTGGAGCAAAAAGAAGTGAACTCTTAAAAGTTTTAGATGAACATCCAAATGTGTGGACAAAAAAATCTGCACAAGAAGGAAAAATTGCACGAAGGGCAGTGCAGGAAGATTTTGGTTTAAGACCATCTGTCCCTCAGTGGTTTCCGCTTGCAAATTTAAAACCTGTACAAGATCACGGTGTTGTAGAAATAATGCGTGGTTGTCCAAACGGATGTCGTTTTTGTCATGCAGGAATTTACTATAGACCTCAGAGAATTAAAAATGAAAAACTTATTATTGATGAATTAGATCATGTAATTTTTGATGCTGGTTACAGAGAAGTAAGTCTTACATCTTTAAGTTCCGCAGACTATCCGCAGATTGGTTCTTTACTTAATAAACTTAATGAGCGATATAAAGGTTATAATGTTTCTTTCCAGCTTCCTTCACTTAAGGTAAATTCTGTATCTCTTCCAATACTTGAAAGTCTTTCTCAGGTTAGAAAAAGTGGTCTTACTTTTGCAGTTGAGACTCCAGAAGAAGCCTGGCAGTTAAGCCTTAATAAAGAAGTTTATTCTTCCCACCTTGAAGAAATTATTAAAAGTGCAAAATCAAAAGGCTGGTCTAGTGCAAAATTTTATTTTATGGTGGGACTTCCTGTAGGAGACTATTTTGGAAAAGATAATCCGACTGGTAAAACTGAAGAAGAAGCTATATGTGATTTTTTAATTGAATTGCAGGCAAAAACAAAAATACAGTGCAATGTTAATGTCGGTGTTTTTATTCCTAAAGCCCATACTCCATATCAATGGGTTAAGCAATTAACTCCAGAAGAAGCTCAGACAAAAATTGATTATTTTTATCATCATTTGCCAAAAGGAAAATTTAAGCTTGGTCGTCATAATTTTAATGCAACAATTCTTGAGGGACTTATAAGCCGTGGAAATGAAAAAGCTGCAGATGTGATTCTTAGTGCATACAAAAAAGGTGCTCGTTTTGATGCCTGGGATGATTATTTAAAAAACAACATGGACTTCTGGAAAGAAGCATTTAGTGAAAATAATTTTGATTTACAGAAAGAAATTTATAAAAACTGGGATATTGATGAAAAACTTCCATGGGAAAGTATAAGCCTTGGTCCCTCCAAAACATTTTATAAGAATGAATGGGAAAAAAGTTTAAAATCTGTTCTTACAGAAAAATGTCTTTCTGACTGTAAGCATCCCTGTGGTATTTGCAATAAAAAAGAAAATGTAAAAGTTCATACTGTAAATGAAGTAGAAAATATATCAGATAGTATAAAAAATAATACATTTTTACCTCCTGAACCACGCCCTGAAGCAAATATTCCACTTTTATACAGGGTAATTTTTTCATTTAACCGTAATAATGGCGGAGAATACATAGCTTATCTGTCGCAAGTTGAAATATTTCATAAGGCTTTTATGAGAAGTGGACTTGAGGTTGTGTTTACAAACGGATTTAATCCATTACCGCGACTTGAATTTGCTAATGCTATGACATTGGGTCTTCCTTCTACTGAAGAAATTGCTTCATGCTTAATGTATGAAAAAATCGATGAAAAAACATTTATTAATTGTATGAATAAAGCTTTACCTGATTTCTTTAAAATTTCCAAAGCTTTTATTTTTCCGGTAACAAACTTAAGAAAAAGAGAGTCTTTGAGTGAAAGTTTATGGGGTGCAGAGCTTAAATATACATTTGATAGTACTCTTGTAATGGAAAAACTGTTTAGTAGCCCTCAATTTTGTGATTTTACTACAAAAGGTCTTAAGGTGTCTGAAAAATCACAAAACTCTTTTACAGCAGATATACCATTCTCCCTGGATAAAAAAATACGACTGTTAATTGAAGAACTAACTGGTGAAAAATATTTTAATTCTTGTACAATTAAAAAACTTGCATCTTATGCAAAAAATACAACCAGTGGCTGGACTGTAAAAGAAGAAAAATTATGGAGAAGCGGTAAGGGTAAAAAACAAAAAAATATTATGCCTTCTCTTACTGAAGAAAATGCTTTTAATTTAGAATATACTTCATATTTTAATCTTTACGAAAAAATTGCCTTTATTAATGAAGAATTAATAAAAAGTCGTGCCATTTACGAACAGCAAAAAATTGACTTTTATAAGGAACATCCGGATGTCTACCAAAAACATATGGAAAATAAAAACAAAAATAAGTCATCTATTGAATAAATTTTAATTTAATTATAATCTCACTTATGTTTCGGTGAGAGGCGCAGTTTATGATTCTCAAAAACTCCTGCGCTAAAAAAATTAAAATCCTTATGAGAGGTAATCTTATGTCAAAGATTGCAAATTATTTAAAAAAAGAAATTTTAACTTACAAAATTCTTTTAAGAAACATTCCTTCTTTAACAATTACACTTTTTATTCTTTCTGTAATTTGTGCCAACCTTATGGCAAATAAGGAATTATTTACTTCAAAATATCTTGCACTTGACTGTGGTTATGTATTCAGCTGGATAATGTTTTTGTGCATGGATATTATTTGTAAAAGATATGGTTCTATGGCAAGCATAAGGGTATCGCTACTTGCCTTACTTGTAAATCTTTGTGTCTGTGGAATATTTTTCTTACTTTCTCTGGCACCAGGACACTGGGGGGCTTTTTATACTTTTAACAGCATGGAGGTAAACTCTGCATTAAATTCAACTTTTGCAGGTTCCTGGTATGTTGTTTTTGGTTCCGCCCTGGCTTTTTTAATTTCATCTGTTATTAATTCACTTTTAAATGTTTTAATTGGAAGGCTTTTTAAATCTGACGGTTTCAAGGCTTTTGCAGTACGCTCTTATGTTTCTACATTTATTGGACAGTATGCTGATAATTTTATTTTTTCATTTGTAGTATCAAAAACATTTTTTGGCTGGAGCTGGATGCAGGTAATTTTTTGTTCACTTACAGGTGCTCTTTTTGAACTTTTATGCGAAGTTATTTTTTCTCCTCTAGCATACAAAGTTGTAAAAGGCTGGGAAAAAGATAATGTCGGAAAAGAATATTTAGATTTTACCTTATCCTGATTTTTAATAAGTAAGTGAGTGTCTGTAAAAAAAAATATCTGACAGACATTCACTTATTAAATATAAAAATTATTTTTTTGTACCTTTAGCAATTTCTACTGCTGAAGTTACAAAGCCTGCAAGATTCTGCATGTCTGAAGGAATAATAATTTTTGATGCCTGACCATTTGCGGCAACTTCTAAAGCTTCAAGAGAACGAAGTTTTAAGGTAGCGTCATCAATCTGAGCTTCCCTAAGCATTTTAAGACCTTGTGATTTTGCCTGCTGAACTTCAAGAATTGCTTCAGCTTCACCCTTTGCCTTTTGAATGGCAGCTTCCTTTTCTGCCTGTGCTTTGAGAATTAAAGATTGTTTTTCACCTTCAGCTTCAAGAATAGCTGCCTGTTTATGACCTTCTGCAATTAAAATCTGTTCACGTCTTTCGCGTTCAGCTCTCATCTGTTTTTCCATCGCTTCACGGATTGCTTTTGGCGGTTCAATATTTTTTACTTCAACGCGGTTTACTTTTATACCCCATGGATCAGTTGCTTCATCAAGAATAGAACGCATTTTTCCATTAATTACGTCACGGCTGGTTAAAGTTTCGTCAAGTTCCAGTTCACCAATAATATTACGAAGTGTAGTTGCAGTAAGATTTTCAAGTGCATTTAAAGGATTATTTACACCGTATGTAAAAAGTTTAGGGTCAGTAATCTGGCAGTAAACAACAGTATCAATCTGCATTGTAACATTATCTTTTGTAATTACAGGTTGAGGAGGGAAGTCGCGTACATCTTCTTTTAAAGACATTCTTTTTGCAATACGGTCAATAAAAGGAATTTTTACATGTAAACCAACCTGCCATGTCTTGTGGTAGGCTCCCAAACGCTCAATTACAAAAGCTTGTGACTGAGGAACAATCCTGATGTTTGAAATAATCAAGCAGAGTGCAATAAGTAAAATTATTGCGAGAATGATTGTCATTTGCATAAATATTCTCCTATAAAATAAATTATTTTGTTTTTACAATTAATGTATTGCCTTCTACAGCACTTACCGTACATGTTGAATTAACAGCTATTTCTTCATCATCTAAAGATTTTGCTGTCCAAATAACACCGTTTTTTGCCTTGACTTCACCTTTATTGAATTTAGAAATTTCTTTTACGACAAGAACTTCTTCACCTTCAAGAACATTAACATTTGTGCGACTTTCTTTGCCAGTTTTTAATTTTTTTAATGCAAGAGGTCGGGTTAAAAAAACTAAAACAAGTGTTATTAGTGTAAAAATTAAAAGCTGCCAGTGAAGGGCAAGACCAGTTTTTGAAATAAAAATCATAGGAAGACATGCAATGGCAGCCCAGATTGTTGTTAAAGAAAAAGTACATGCTTCAATTACAAAAAAAACAATCATAAGTGAAAGCCATATCCACGGAAGTATATTTGCTGTTACAGAAATCATTTTAAACCTCACATAAATAGTCAATGAGAAAATATCAATTTCCAAAGAAAGTATAAACTATTTGTTATTAAAATGCATTATTTTTTTATGAATTTCTATCAATTTAATTTAAAAAAATGAAATATATTGTCTACAAAAGTTATAAAAACAC